>JANWYZ010000013.1 GCA_025054895.1 bacterium
GCGCGACCCTCCAGTGGCACGCGCATCTTGCGCGTGGCTCATGGGCGAGACGCCCATGCTACGAACATCTTCAGGTCACGACGGAGCGCAACCCTCTCAGAATGACAACATAATGCAATCTCCCTCCTGTCATGACTATCAGGTTCGCAGAAGACCGTGCTTCTGCAAGGCAAGATGCGCCAGCATGTAGGAAAGGATAGACTCTGCGCCTCCGTTCAAGTTCAATCCGTGAGGTGTAAGCGCATCGTGACAAAAGCCGGTTTCGGGCTCGTATACCTTTAATCCATTGTCGTTTCTGCCCAGGTACCACTCATACGCCAGCACCGCTTTTTCTCGGTACAAAGGCTCCCGAGATAGCAAGTAGGCTGTAGTACAGGATTCCACCATTGCTCCTGCGTCTACTGGTTGTTGGTCCCAGCGAGCGCGAGAGCCTCCTTTAACGAACCAGCCGTGGTTGCCAATGGGGCGGAAATGTCCTTCGCTAAAAGTATGGGTAATAAGCCAGCGCAGGGTGTTATGTGCAACTTCCATGCCCTCTTTGTGATGCAAGCGATGCGCCGCCACAAATAGCGCCTGTGGCAGCCGCGCGTTTTCATAGGTCACTATTGGTTCGAACCAGCGCCAGTCGCGGTCGCTATAATGGCGGTAGCCAGCCAGCAATTTATCCAGCGTTCGGCGCAGCAGGTCGGCGTTCTCGGTCTCCAGAGCCGCAAACGCCAGCGCACGAGGCGAATGCACCTCCATCATCGCCTGCTCCATGCGACGTATCAGGTTGCGGGCTGCATGGTCGGATGGATGATACTTTGCCCAGACGTACAGCGCCCAGAGCGTACGCCCCAGAGCGTCATCACTACCCGTTGCTTCGAGCCATGTGCCCTGTGCTGAGCGAAAGTTGCGCACCCTGCCGTTGGGCAGGAAGGCGCTTTGAATGTAGCGCATGCAACGGTCGGAAAGGGTATTTCGCAGGGCGGGGGGCATTTGTTCTCCCGCCAGCTTTGCCACAATCAGCGCTCGCGCCTGATCGTCTATCGAGTAACCATGCTCAGGAGCGGGAGTGCGCAGCTGTGCATGTTGCCACACTCCCAGCGGACCGAGCATGGTGTCCAGGTAGTCAAACCGCATCGGGCAAAGGTTGTTCAGGAGCGATGGTTGAACGGTTTGCATCGATACCAGGCGCGAACGCTGGCGACAGATAACGTCCTGTGTAGTACGCGTCCGTCGCATGGTAGACAGGCGCAGCTCGTGCAAGCCACTGGCTGAATTGTGCGCCCACTGACGACCACGTCATGTGCCTGCTGTAGTAGTACGCGCGGTAGCGCAACCGCTCACGATAACTATCGTCGCCAAGCAGTTTTTTCAGCGTCTGCGCGATAGCCTGCGGGTTGCGGAAGGGTACCAGTTCGCCCCTGCCGTCCGCCAGCAACTCCTGCGCATACAGATAGGGTGTGGACACTACCGCACATCCACACGCCAGAGCATAGGTCAGCGTGCCGCTGGAAATCTGTCCAGGGTGAGGATACGGTGTAATATAGATATCGGTTGCAGCCAGATAGCGTAACAGGGTTTCCTGGGTCAGGTAACTGTTCACAAACCGGACGTTATTCTGTAAGCCGAGCTGCTCAACCAGTGCCTCTAGCGACTCTCGGTAGCTCTCGCCCTCGTAGACCCGCACGTTGGGATGGGTTTGACCGAGCACCAGATACAGCGCGTCCGGATATTCTTGCACAACCCCCTGCATGGCGGCGATGACATCCTCGATGCCTTTACCCCGGCTGATGAGCCCGAAAGTAGAAATGACCTTTCTGCCCTGTAAGCCCAGTTTGTTTTTGGCAATGTCGGTACTGGTGAACGGCACTTCGGGCGCACCGTGTGGAATCATGCGCACGTGGTGCGCAGGTAATCGGTATACCTGCTTCAATAGCCGAGTAGCCGCGTGCGACATGACCATTACTCCCTGTGCGTGCGTTACCAGCTCGTGCAGAATACGTCGCATGATGTCCGACGGCTGGGGTTCGACCGTATGCAGGGTAACAAACAAAGGTACCTGCAGCGCACGCACAAAACGCAGCACCTCTTCGCCCATCTCGCCGCCGAATAAGCCGTATTCATGTTGCAGACTGACAGCAGTGGGTTGTAGTGTATTCAGGAACTGCGCGGCTTGTTCGTAGTCTTTCGCACGGTGTTTGTGGATACGCCATATCACGCGCTGGTCTGCGTAGTCCACCTCGCCTTTGTCTACAGCAACAACCAGCGGCGTCCAACCATGAAGCTCGACAGCGTTGGCCAGGTCACGGGTAAAGGTGGCGATCCCGCACTGAACTGGTGGATACGTGCTCACGAACGCGACGGTACGTCCTTGCGTTAAACGGCTCATTACCTCACCTCCTTTCAAAGTAATGAGTCGCTCCCGCTGGAGCGTGTACGTCGCCCGTGATGTCAAAAGGTCAGAAAGAAGCGAGCGTGGCAATCACGGACGGGTAACGGCAGTTAGCATTATACCAGAAGGTATGCCGGTATTGCAAGATTTTGACCGTTACTTCGACCAGTCCACCACCAGCTTCTTGCGCCCGCGCAGCTGCTTTTCCACCGCCATCGCGGCAACCGCGCCTTCTGCTGCAGCCACTACCGCCTGCTTCACATGATTGCAGAGCACATCGCCCACCGCGTACACGCCCGGAACAACGGTTTGGTATTCCGAGTCCACCACCAGACATCCCCCCTCGCTAAGCGGCAACTGTCCACCGAGAAAATCAGTAATCGGATGTCCGCCCTGCAGATAGATGAACACGCCTGCCACAGGTAGCGTTTCCTCCGTGCCGATGGGCGTGCGGTAACGGATAGCCTCAACTTTCTCTTCGCCCAGCACCTCGCGCAAGGTGACACCCCAGTACATGATTACCTTTGGATGTTCCGTCAGCTCCTTTACCAGTTCCGGGTCTGCGTGTATCTCTCTCTTCGGCGACAGGTAGTGTACCCTGCTGGCGAACTGTGTGAGGAATAACGCTTCATCCACAGCTTCTTCACTGCTGCCCACAACGGCGACCTCCGCGTTCCGGAAGAAGGCGGCATCGCACGTGGCGCAGTATGAGACCCCTCGTCCTAACAGGCGGTCTTCGCCGGGAACGCGATTGCCTCGCCCCATCGAGCCAGTGGCGATGATTACCGCCTTGGCGGCGTAGGTTCCTCCGTTGCCGAACAACATTTTCGGTTCGCTCAGCAGGTCGACGGCTTGAATACGGTCCTGCACAAACACCGCACCGAAGGACTGCGCCTGCTGACGCATTCGGCGAAGCAATTCCTCGCCGCTAATCTCCTCAACGATGCCTGGGTAGTTGGCGATTTTGCTGGTAATGCCCAGTGCACCGTTGGCAATGCCCTTATCTATGACAAGCGTTTTCAGGTTCGCCCGCGCAGTATAGATAGCAGCGGTAGTACCTGCCGGACCACCACCGATAATAGCCACATCATACAGTTCTTCCTCTCTGGGAACGTTCAGCGAGAAGAACGTCTCCATCAGTTCACCTCCTTGTCGTATTTCTTCTCTCCATAAAATTCAGATACAAGCGGCTTTATTAGGGATTCCCCGAGCGCATGGAGGGTCGCGCTCCGTCGCGACCATTGAAACCGACGGCTCGGCGGGAGCCTCGCCCTCCACTCCTTTGTCACCCTGAGCGGAGCGAAGGGTCTCAGATGCTTCGCCTTCGGCTCAGCATGACAAGCAAAAGACGAGATGTTTCGCTATCGCCTAGGAGGAGCTGAGATGCTTCGCTACTGCTCAGCATGACAGAAAGAAGCGCTCAACCATTGTCAGTAACACAACCCCTGAACTTAGCAAATGTCAGAACCGTACTGCGTACAAATTCACCGACGCTTCGGTTGCATATACTCCGTCTTCGCTGCCGAACTGCTCGCGCACGTAGGATAGCGTCTGCAGCATCAGTTCCCTGTGCGCCTCGTCGGGAACGTCCCAGAGCTGTGAATACGTACGTTTCTCCAGCTCCTGTAGCACTTCTCGATGGGTCCTTCGCGCTTGCCACTGCAACGAGGGGTGCTCGATGAGGGTCACTGCCCCGCCAATCTCCCGCACAAATGCGAGCGCCTCGTCGGCGTTTTGCGCCCCCAACGTCGGGCGTAACAACCCACGCTCGCCCGCCAGATGAATGTAATGCTCCCGCGCAGGAAAACGCTTGCCGCTTTCATAGAGCAAAAAGAGCACACCATCCCTGCGCAAGACGCGACGGCACTCCAGCAACACCCTGCGCCAGTCTGCAATCAAATGTAACACATGCGCTACCAGCACTGCCGAAACACTCTGCGAACGTACGGGCAGGCTCCTCAGGTCTGCTTGCACCAGATGCAGGTTGGCGGGCGGGCTCTTGCGTAGCAGCTGGAGCATCATGTCGCGCGATACATCTACGCCCAGTACATTCACCCCGCGATGTGCTATCGGCAGGGCGAAACGTCCTGTGCCCACTCCTGCATCCACGAACCAATCTTTAGAAGCAAGAGAGGCGGTGGAGAAAACCTGTTCCACCACCGCCTCCCGAACCGTTTCGGGCAGGAAGCGCGTCGCATCATAATCGCCAGCCACCCGGTCGAAGCTCAAATACTGGCTCAACGATCTTGCTGCCATCGTTCCACAATCGCGCGCACGTATGCGTAAGACTGCGCTACCCGCTCCAGCTGCTGCACTTCACTCAGGTTCTCGCCCTCGATGCCCTCCAGCTCCATCGTGAAGGGACCTCGAAAGCCCTGCTCCAGCAAAAGGCGGAAGATTTCGGGGAAGTTGACTACGCCTTGCCCAAGTGTGGGGAAGTACCAGGTACGGGGCTTGCCGTTGGTGTCTTTCAGGTGAACGCTGAAGACATAAGGAAGCACTTTCTGGAGCTCGGTTACTGCCTCCGCACCTTCGTTGTAGTAGTAGATGTTCGCGGTGTCGAAGTTGATGCCCACGTTTGGATGAGCGACCGCGTGCATGGTGCGCAGGGCAACATCCCCGTTGGTAATCAGGTCAGGATGCGTCTCCATCGCTACCTTCACGCCCATCTCGGCGGCAATGTCGCCCATGCGACGGAGGCGGCGGTACACATCCGGTAACGGCAGGTCTCCAGCATGTACGCTTACGAAGGCGATTTGCGCCCCCATCCTCCGTACAGCCTTCACGGTGTCAGAAAATTCCTCTGCTCCCCCGTCGGAGGCGACATCGCAAGGGCATATTACGCTGGAGATACCGATCCCATAAGGTTCCGTCAGCCTCAGCCATTCGTCGGCGTCCTCGGGTTTACCGATGCTGACCTCGGCGTAGCCGATGCCTGTTTGCTTCATGTGTTCAAACGCCCGCTGGCGATATTTGCCGTAGCTGTACACGTTGCACGCGAGCATAACGTCACTCATGGAAGGTTCACCTCTGTTTGGCTTTAAGAAACAGGTTCGCTCCGCGAAGATGGGTTCCTCTAAACCCCAGTTATTCTCCGCAGGCGACGCAGAGACGCGCCAATGACCCCTGGCGAGCGCGAAGCGTCCCCTAACCGACGCAGCACCCGGGCAAACCAGCTGCGACGGCTTACCCCCGCACTTGTGCTGGCTGCGCGGTGCTCCTGAGCAGAGAGGTGATGATCAAAATCGCCGTGCAGTATCGCCAGCTGAAACCAGTACTCGAAGAGGTGAATATCCGCCACCCTGCCCTTGCGCAGCTGAGATGGTAAACGACTCAGTAGAGCGCGAGGCAGGTTCCACTCTCCTCGTCGATTGAGCAAGTCTATACCGAAAAAGTCGCTTACCTTTTGCACCAGATACAACATCCCCCGGTCTACTACCAGGTCTAAAGGAAGCGGAATACCGATGTCCCACTCGAGGTCAATCACTGTTACCTCACCAGAGGTTTCATTGAGCAGACAGTTGCGTGGGGTGAGGTCGAGGCAATCAGATGGCAGCCATTGCGTGTTTGGCGTGTAGAGTGAACGCCCCATGCGCTGAGCACAAAAGGCTGCGAAGCGCTCACTACAGTTATAGCAACCTTCAGGCAGGACGCGCGCCAGCAAGGTAGCGTACCAGCGTAGTAAAACAGAGGCAGCCTCCGCGTAGCGTTTGTGCCACAGGCTGTCGATAAATAGATGCTCGATATTTTTCAAGTGCTGGTAGTATGGCTCGCTGGCGTCACTGTGCAGACGGACCGGGGCAGGGCGATTCCGCCAATCGCCTCTCTTCGTTTCCACAGTAATCCGCTCGCCCTCTTTGAGGAAGAACTTGGTTTGGCGGAGCGGCGGAGCACACTGGCTGCGCACTTTGACCGCCAGAATAGCCTCCCACGCTTCAGGCATTGGTTGTCGCGAGGCGATAATCAAAAAGGAGTTCATGAAGGCAGAGGGAGGAGCGTTTCTCGCTATCATGCGCAGAAACTCGCGTTCGTTAAACAGGGGGCGCTGGCGCAGTGAGTAGTCTATCGTCGGCAGGTTCAACAGCGTCAGCCAGTCGAAGCCGGGTTCGCTGAAGCTCCTCTCGGACAATATCACTTCGGGCATCTTATAGTCCGGGAAGGGATAGAACCATATCTGATGGTATAGACCGGCGTCTTCCAGCTTGCTTTGCAACAACCCTTTGTCGAAGGTGCGGATGCCGTTGTAATCGGGATAGCCGGAAACGCTCTCGAAAGGCACGCCATAGTGGTCTTCACGGTAGCCCGCGAGGTACTTATGTCCGATGGGGTTCTCGATGGCGATGACCATCCTGCCGTTAGGACGCAACCAGCTGCACAACAGATGCACCAGATGCGATGCAGCGTCGGGGCGCGCGATATACTTGCCCGCATATTCCAGCACGCCTATCAGCAAAATAACGTCGAACGGTTCATCAGGTTGATAATGCTCAACGTTGGCGGTAACAACCTGCAGGTGAGAAGCCTGTCGGCAGCGTAAACGGATGAGTTCAGCGCGCTGCGGCGCGCCTTCAACCGCCACAATGCGTCGGACAACGGGCACGCGGCACAGGTATGAGGTGATAGCACCGCAACCAGCTCCTACTTCCAGCACGTTCAAGCCCTCTCGGACAGCAGGCAACCAGTTAATGATGTTAGCGCGAGCAGGGGAAAGATGGTACGACAGCGGCCACCAGTTGTAATCCATCCAGGTGCGGTACTCATCGAAGTCCGGTCGCTGGAAGATATCGTACAGTATCGCCTCTGCACCGTCAGCGTACTGGAACGTCATTCCAGTTGAAAGGGATCTGGCGGATACATGCTCTTCTGCACCCTGCGCCACCGATTTTGCCATGCCTGCCCCTCCGTCTCCCAATGTGCTACTGGCCTCCGCTCCCATGGAACCAACCAGAGTTCTCTTGCATGTATGGCAACCGTTTTTCATGACGCATGAGAGAGTCTATCGGTTCACCCTCTGGTGGTGTACATTTTTCGGGCGCAATATCGTTTTCGAACCCACGATTTGCTTCATCTTGAGAGAAAAAAATCGAAAAAAAAGCTCAAAACCTGTTGACACCTGTAGACGGTTGGTTTATAGTGAATATAGGCAAAGGTACGAGGGCAATTTGCAGCGGGGAGGTTCCGCGCTTCGTTGGTGATGCCCTTCACCTTGCACCAAATCAAAATCGGGCAAAGTAAAACAGAACTGTCGGGAGGCAAGCAGGATGATTTCATCCCGCTATGACGACGGAAGCCTGCGCTTCCAGAACATGCAGGACGAGGAAGTCGTCGTCTACGCGAAATGCGGTAGCCAGCAAGCGACAGAACATTTGCTTGCAAAGTACCGCGGCATGGTGGAGAGCAAAGCACGCTCCTATTTCCTCATGGGAGCCGACCACGAAGATGTGGTGCAGGAGGGCATGATTGGGCTATTCAAAGCCATCCGCGACTTCCGTGAGGACAAGCTGACCAAGTTCCGCCCCTTCGCCGAACTGTGTGTCACTCGGCAGATAATCACCGCAGTGAAAATGGCGACCCGCCAAAAGCACGCCCCACTCAATGCGTACATCTCCCTGAACCGCCCTCTCAACGATGATGACAACGACTCTACTCTGCTGGAAATCATTCCCGATGAAAGTGTAGCCGACCCGGCTACGCTCGTGGTGGACCAGCGCCAGCCGCGTAACCTTCTGGAGATGCTGGACGGGCACCTGAGTAACCTGGAAGCGCGGGTGCTGGAATGCTATCTGGAAGGAATGTCCTATCGCGAAATGTCCAGAGCGCTGGGATGCCGCCCCAAGTCTATCGACAACGCGCTACAGCGCGTTAAAAGAAAGGTCAGCGCCTTACTCAAAGACGAGGAGGAGTAACGCTGGTGCGCCGTCGGGGAGACCTCCGACGGCGCTTTATCCTCTTGCCTGTTTTTGAATCAACCTGTTGAGAACGCGGCGCATGGGTGAAGAAAGGGGGAGCTTTTGCGCCTCCTGTGGCGAGACCCAGCGCAATGTATCATTGTTCCCCGCTGTCTGTTCCCGAAGACGGCATCGCACCGCGTGAAGTGTCACCGAGTAATGCATAACCCCGTGCCGGATGGTCGCAACCACCTCGCAGCCGTCTACCTGTGCGCCTATCGTTTCTGCGATACGCTGGGCGGCTTGCTCAGGCGTTTCCTCCTCTTCCATCCGCACGCGAGGGAACTCCCACAAACCGTGCCACAAACGTCCGTTTGTGCGCTTGCTCATCAGCCATCGTCTGTCATGCTCGATTACAGCACACACGTCCACTACCCGTTCACCGGTTTGGCGTGCAGGGAGCACCGGCAGGCGAGTTTGAAGCCCTTGCTGGAAAGCACGACACTCACCCGCAAGCGGACATATCAGGCAACGCGGTTTGCGAGCGGTGCATATCATGGCGCCAAGGTCCATCAGCGCCTGATTGAACTCGCCGGGAGCGTGTTCCGGCAGGATTTGACGACATGCTTCTCCAAGCAACCTGCGGCTGGAGCTGAGCGTGATGTCCTCCTCGAAGGCGAGCAGGCGAGCGAGGATACGATAGCCGTTGGAGTCCAGTGCAGGCTCTGGTTTGCCGCAGGCGATGCTTACCACCGCGCCGGCGGTATAGTCGCCAATACCAGGCAGTTGCCTTAAAGCGTCTGCCCTACAGGGCACTGCGCCGTTATGACGCCTGCATATCTGCTGAGCAGCGCGGTGCAGGCTACGGGCGCGATTATAGTAACCCAACCCAGACCAGTAACGCAGCACCTCTTCCTCGTCAGCGGAGGCAAGGTCGCGCACGGTAGGGAAACGATGTAGAAAACGATCGAGGTACGGCAACACCGTTTGCACCTGCGTTTGCTGTAGCATGGTTGCTGCAACCAGCAGGTGGTAAGGGTCAGGATTCGCTTGCCACGGCATAGGGCGTGCATGAACCTGATACCATTCCAGCAGAAGCTGTGGAATGGCTTGGAGCTGTTGTGTTGTCCACATATACTTCGGTTAACCTCCGAAGATACTGCGCAGGTTCAATCCCGCATCCCCACTGATTACAAAACCGGGGAAGTAGCGGCGCAGGTCGTATTTATCCAGAATCTGCTGCAGTTCGTAGTTCGCCTGCAGGATCTGAGTATCTACATCGGTAGACGCAGTGCCCTGCATCTGCGACAGCACCTGTAACGCCGCGTTGGGGTCGGTCTGCGCTTGCTGCAGAGCAAGATATACCTTCGTCATGTAGGCGATAGTAGACGCCAGCATCTTCCGATAAGCTTCGTGCAAGGGCTGACAGGCGGGCGGCGGCAGTTTGGACTCGAAGAACTGGCTCAGTTGCGACCACTTCTGAGAATAGTCCTGCGGAGCCTGCTGCACAGCGCTCATACGCTGCTGGAGTTCCTGCTCGTCGATGGTCGCTCGCATCGCGATAGCGTTAACGAAAGCGTTGAATGCCGGCGTGAGGTCGCGCTGCATCGCTTGACGCTGTGTTTCCACCTTCCGCAAGTGCTGCAAGTAGTCGATAATATCGTCCGGCGGACGCTTTTGGGGTTCCTGCGGAGCTGGCTGTGTTTCACCCTCTACCCGCAACAAGTTTGTGTCGGGCAGTTGCGGCGCGGGAGCCAGCAACACGTTGCCTCCAGACGGTGCGCTTGCCTGGCGGTGGGTAACCGGGAAAAAGTGACGCCCCAACAAGATGCCCGCCGCCAGAACCACCAGTACGCCTGCGCCGATGAGAACCATTCTCTGATTCATTGCGCTTCACCATCCTTCCGAGTATGCAGACGCAACCAATCTGCCAAAAGTTCCATCCTCAGTATAACACCGTCCAACGCCTTACACAACGGTACGTTTACTGGAAAAGATGTGGTGTACGTTTGCCCAATCACCGTTCGACCTAAGTCAACGGCAACTCCATCCGTGCAGATGCCAGCCCAGAAAATGGGCAAGCTCCCTATTCATACGGCGCTGCTAAAGATATTTCTGCAGCCGCCTTGATAACGCAGGCAGGATGGCTCTTCCCTACCGCGAAAACCAAGTTCTATAATTTGTATTCGGCACAGAGCTAAACGCTCTGATACAAACCGTTCTATCAGGAGGGCGCACATGTCCACCAATACAGTGTACTATCAGCGCATCTCACGCGGAGGGGCGGCGGGCTCATATCAAGCGTTCCCAGACGCCTGCCGACTGCGAAACGGCGACATCGTGTGTGTCTTCTACGCAGGCTACGGGCATATCTCCCTGCCTAATCGCGAATATCCGCGCGGGGGGCGTCTTTGTCTCGTACGTTCGCGTGATGAAGGGCGCACCTGGAGCCAACCGCAAGAGCTGTACGACGGGCCCGATGATGACCGCGACCCCCACATCGCCCAGCTGTCCAACAGCACCCTGGTATGCTCCTTCTTTACCTACCGTCAGACATCGAACGGCGAGGAGTTCGACACGAAAGTGCTGTTTTCGCACGATGACGGTTACACATGGAGCAAACGACCCGTTACTGTAGCGAAGGGATTCGCAACCTCCACTCCCGTGCGCGAAGTGTCGCCCGGCAGGTGTTTGTTGGGCGTTTACACAGTGCAGAACGGACAGGAATTCGCGGCGATGGCGTTTTCCAACGACGCTGGACTTCACTGGCATAAGCCTCTGCCCATCAGCGCGGGATGTTCTACCCTGCCCGATGGCAGCGAGACGGATATCATCCGCTTGAAAGACGGCAACCTGCTGGCGGTCATCCGCAGCGATAAGGTAAACATGCACTTCTGTCTTAGCAGGGATGAGGGAAAGACGTGGACGCCTCCGCAAGATATAGGCTTCCCCGGTCATGCTCCACATCTGACACGCCTGAGCACCGGAGCCATCCTGCTGACGCATCGCTTGCCCCACACCGCCTTGCACATCAGCCGCGACGAAGGTAAGAGCTGGCAGGGTCCCTTCGTGCTGGATGAAGTAATAGGCGCGTATCCTTCAACGGTGGAGCTGAAGGACGGTTCCGTGCTGGTGGTGTACTACGAGGAGGGGGAAGGCAGTGCGATACGCGCCTTGCGCATCCAGGTGCGCAAGGATGGTATTGAGAAGTTAAAGTGGTAATTGATGGAAACCGCTAGACGAGGAGTAATCGCTTATGCGACAGGACAAATGGACGGTGGACTCCTACTGGGAGCTTTTCGTAGACGGTGCGGTAGTACAGAACCTTGGCGGCGGTGCGCAGCTGCGTTTGCACCATCCTGTACCGCAGGAGGTAGTGCTGGAATGCGACCGCCCCTGGGAGGGCAATACCAGTGGCTACTTCAGCGTGCTACAGGATGGCAAGACCTTTCGGATATACTATCGCGGTTCGGATTACGATGCGCGCGAGAAGAGGCAAACGCATCCTGAGGTAACCTGCGTAGCGGAAAGCAGCGACGGCGTCCATTGGGAACGTCCGAACGTTGGGCTGTTCGAGTTTCGCGGCTCCAAACGCAACAATATTATCTGGATTGGTAGTGAAAGCCACAACTTTGCGCCCTTTGTAGACGAGAATGCTGATGCTCCTCGCACCCAACGCTTTAAGGCAATGGCAAGCGTGCATGTACCGGGCAGTGAGTGGGGTGCTTTAGGTGCTTTGGTCTCTCGCGATGGTATCCGCTGGCGAAGATTGCGTGAGGAACCTCTCATCCGAGAAGGTCACTTCGACTCGCAGAACCTCGCCTTTTGGGACAGGGTGCGAGAGAGGTACCTCGCCTACTTCCGCGTCTTCCATGAGGGCTATCGTAGCGTGCTGGTTAGCGAGTCTGCCGACTTTTTGCAATGGAGCCAGCCAAGCCTGATAAACTGGGGCGACGCCCCCCGCGAGCACCTGTATACCAACGCCATCCGCCCCTACTTCCGTAACCCACGCATCCTGCTGGGCTTTCCGATGCGCTTCGTGCCCGACCGAGCCAAAGTGCCTGAAGACCCTTACCCCGCCGTGTGCGACAGCGTACTGATTGTCAGTCGCGACGGATTACACTTCCATCGCTGGCTAGAAGCCTTTCAGCGTCCTGGTCTTCAGCGCGAGCGATGGGTAAACCGCAACAATATGCCCGCCTGGGGTTTACTGGTCACGCGCTCCGCCTTGCCCGGCTGCCCTGACGAGATTTCGTTTTACTCGGTGGAAGGCTACTATCTGCCTGACCGGACTGTTCGCGTGCGTCGGTTCACCCTGCGCATGGACGGCTTTGTCTCGGTAAACGCGCCGTACTCCGGCGGCGAAGTGCTCACTAAACCGCTGGTGCTGCAGGGCGAGAGGTTACAAATCAACTACGCCACTTCTGCGGCTGGCAGCGTTAAGGTAGAAATAACTGACCCACAGGGCAACCCCATCAAAGGCTTCACCGCTGACGAGTGCTTGGAACTTTACGGCGACGAGGTGGAAGCAGACGTACGCTGGAAAAACACCGATGTCCGTAATCTGCGCGGTAAGCAGGTGCGCTTGCGCTTCCTGCTGCGCGATGCCGACCTGTACGCCTTCCGCTGTGTGTAGCAGGATGTGCTATACTGAACGAGGTAGACAACGCTGTGAATAACCGGGTCTTTCAGCACAAGCGTACCGGCACGCCGCCCTTACCCGAACAGAATGAACAGGAGATAGGGGTTTGCATAAGCCCGGCAGCCGCATGACAGGAGGAAAATACCTAATGAAAACCATCGTCGTAGAAGTACCGGACGAACTCTGGGAAATACTGGAGCCACTTGCCAGGAAACAAGGTATACCAGTGGAACGCTACATTCTGGACATGATGCTGAAGGTCAACCCGCCGCGCCCTCAGCTAAGTGAGGAGGAGCGCCAGAAGGCGCGGGAGAAACTGCTTCGGTTTGCGGGGGCGGTTGCAAGCGGTGATCCACGCTCGGCAGATAATGAACGAATCGACGCAGACCTCGCGAGGGAGTACGGGAGTTCGCATGAGGAGAAGGGATAATGTTGCTGGATACCTCGGGTTTAGTGTGCTATTTTGACCGAAGCGACTACCGCCACCCAGAGGCAGTACAGACTTTTCGTTCAACTACCAGCAAAAAGGTGGTGCACAGCTATGTTCTGGCGGAGTTTATCCCGCTGTGCCGCTCCCGTCGGCTAGATATGGGCAAGGCTCTGGCGTTTGCAAAAGAGCTACTGGAGAGCGAGGATGTCGCTGTGGTATGGGTGGACGAGCAAATACATCGCGCTGCCCTTTCCTTGCTGGTGGAGCGCCCCGATAAAACCTACTCCCTGTGCGACGCGGTCAGTTTCGTCGTCATGCGCCTGCTGGGCATCACAGAAGCTCTCACCACCGACAGACATTTTGAGCAGGAAGGCTTTACTCGTCTTCTGGAGCCATAACCCCTCACGTATGCCTCAGCCTGCCCGCCCCACCGATACCATACCTGCTATACAACCACGAGATGCCAATGAGCGTCAGCCCCAGTCCGCCGAACGACAGGATGCGCATAGGCGTATCCAGAAAACTCAGGTCGTACAGGAACACCTTCAGCGCGGTAAAGCCCAGCAACCCCAACGCCGCAAGCCGCGCGGGTTGCAGCGAGCGGATAACGCCCACTATCAGCATCACCGCCCCGAACAGAGTCCACACCAGCGAAATCGCCATCTGCGCCAGCCGTTGCCAGTCGCCTTTAAGTTCGCCCGTGACGTGCCAGTAATAAAACGCTTCGTAGGTCTCTTGGGTGATTCCCCACAGCAGCACCACGACCGCCAGCGCGTAGACGCCGCCTGTTAGCGAAGTTTCAGATGGGGTGCTTTGTAAGGGATGGCGGCTGAGCGCTAGCGCCGCCCACGCTGCTGCCAGCGCGCTGACCGCAAACGCCAGCGCCCGCAGGTTCAGCAGTGGGACCCACGCAGGAGAGAGCGCCGAACCGGGCAGCGTGGACAACGAGTACATCAGCAACACCACAACCGCCGTGCCTCCAGCCAAGTAGCCCAGTAAGCGCAACCCCAGCAGATTCCACGTCGCGCCCAGTGTGACGAACAACGCGCCGAGCAAGCTCCACAGCGTGACGAGCGCAAACCACGCCGCGACCGCCCACAGCTGCGGGTCGATAGACATCCGCCACGCGCGGAAACTCAGGTACACCTCCGCCGAGAGCGCTATCAGCATTAGCACGCTGACCAACACGGTGAGATAACCGAACGCCTGCTCCTCTTCAGGAACGGCGCGCGCCTGCTCCCGTGCCGCCATCCACGCCAGCACCCCCAGCAGAAAGCCTACCAGCAAACTGGAGAACCATCGCATGTTCCAGAAAGGCGTCCAGGCGTCCACAGGTGTAGAAGCCATTGCCCACACCGGCAGTACCGCCGCCAGCGTCGCGATGAGCAGCGCGCAGAAGCGCACCCAAAGGTCGTTTATCTTGGCGCCCAGCCGGTGCATTAAAGGAGCATACACCGCCCACAGCATGGCCACCGAGTACATCGCGACCGCTTCCCACGCGCGTCCAGGTCGCGATGATTGCCATTCTATCGCCAGAGCAACCTCCTGCGCTAACAGCCATGCCCCGCCCAGCGTCGCCAGCGCGCTATACCACGGGGCGAGCTCGTCCTTCAAAGCGGTCGTTCGTCGGCTCTCTACCGCCATCCACGTCGTCGCCGCAACCGCCGCCAGCAAAGGCAACCCGCGTTCGTTTAGAAACAACAGATGCCTTCGCGCTTCTACGGTAAGTGTTGCCACAGCCAGAGCCATCAACGTAAGGATCCACACAATTTGTCCGGCGCGATGCAGCAAAGGGCTGTTCAACCGCAATCCCAACGCTACCAGCACCGCCGCCTGTACGCTCCACCCAACCACCAGCCAGTCTTGTTTCAGCTGCATCGGTACAGCGATCGTCAGGAAGAACAGCGCGATGCCCCCCAGACTGTCTCGCAGAGCGCGATTCTGGGGCGTTCTGCGTTGAACCAATGCGCTCAACGCACCGAATAACACAGTCAGCGTGAGGGCGAAAGCAGAAGGATAATCCCCCATCGCCTCGCCAAGCAGAGCGTAACCAGCCAGCGCGTATATACCCACATCGGCGAACAGGAGCAATAACTCTTCCGCTTCAGTACTGGCACGCTGTACCAGGCTGTGGAAACAGGCGCACCCGAGAAACAGCAGGAAATTGACAGTAACGTAAGTGAAAACCACCCAGCGCAATCGTTCCTGATAGCTATCTTGCGCCCAGCCCAACACCAGCAAAATGGTCGCGAAGAAGCTCAGCCACACCAGCGCGCGCCACCGCCGGTATAACGATACCGCGAGGATGCCGGCGTTCAACACCGTCACGTAGGTAAGGAGCGGGTAAGGGTTGGCAGATGTTCCACCTCCGGAGCGAAGCAGCACCGGCGTCAGGAAACCGCCGATAGTGGCGAGCACGCTGAGACTCATGGCGTCGTAGCGCAAAGCGAGCAACACCCCCAAAAAGACCGTCGCCGCCATCAGCGCAAAGGAGAGTTCGAAGGAAAACAGGTGATACCGTTGCGCTCCTGCCCAGATACTGAGATAGAGCACCGCGATACCTGCACCCGAAATGCCTTCGCTGAACCACCGTTCTACCCGCTTGCGCGAATACTCGCCGAAGGCGAGCAGAGTTACTCCTGCGGCGAATCCCAGAACCAGCTTCACCACATCGCCAAGCAGCTGCCACGTATAGGCGAGGAAAAAGGCGAGCGCAAAGAAGGTGGCGACAGAGCCTATCCACAGCGCGCCCTTTCCGCCCACCAGCTGCTCCCAGTATCCGCTGATGCCGGGTTCGCTTTGCGCCACGATTGGGGTGATTGGAGGCGCAGGTTCGGCGGGAGGGGGTGTTTGTGAGGGCGCAGAGGCAATGCGCTCGATAATCTCTTTGGAAAGAGGGGGCACAACCGGCGGAGGGGGTATAACAGGCTGCGTGGAGGCTACCTCGTGTGGAGCGGAGGGTTCTGCAGGAGTAGACGGCTTGGACACCTCATGTGCTGGAGGAGCTTCCTTTTGCTCTATGTTTTGCACACGCTGCGCCAGCTCCTCGACCCGACGTTCCAGCTGTTCCAGACGCTGCAGGACAAGGTTCGAATCCTCCGGTGCGTGCATGGTTCACTACCCCCTGAGATTATTCTATCCAACACTCACATCTGGCAGCACATCAGACGCCATCCTCAGTCTACATCGAAAAATATGGAGTTCTCATTACTCCAGCTCGATATGACACCACATGCCTGCAGAAAGTTGCGTGAACCAGCGGCGTACTGGGAGCGGAAACGCGCTTCGCCGTGTCTCTCCAAACACGAATCTCGGTGCGAGGTCAACGGATGTTGAAATACTTCGCCTCTGGATGATGTACGATGATTGCTGAGGTGCTTTGTTCGGGAACCAGCTGGTACTCTTCTGTTAGCGTGACGCCGATGCGTTCGGGGCGCAGCAGTTCAAACAGCTTCGCCTGGTCCTCCAGATTAGGGCAGGCGGGGTAGCCGAACGAGTAGCGACAGCCCTGATACTTCAGTGAGAAGAGCAGGCGTATCTCCTTCGCGTCCTCGTGGGCGATCCCTAGCTCTTCACGGACGCGCTTGTGCCAGTACTCCGCCAGCGCTTCGGCTGCCTCTACGCCCAGACCGTGCAGGTACAAATAGTCCTGATACTGGTGTGTGGCAAACAGCTCACGCTCTACCTCGCTCACCCGCGAACCCATTGTGACCAGATGAAAGGCTACTACGTCGCGCTCGCCGCTTTGCACGGGGCGGAAGAAGTCGGAGATGCACTTGTGCGGTGGCGAGGGCTGGCGCGGGAAAGTAAAACGCAACCACTCCGTCGCGCCGTCTTCGCGGTAGATGATGAGGTCGTCGCCGTCGGAGTTCGCCCAGAAGTAACCGTACACCACCTTCGGCTGCAGCAAGCCTTCTTCTTTCGCGCGCTGCTTCCACTGCTCAAAGATGGGACGGACGCGCTCTTCGAGGAAGCGGTTGAACTCCTCGCTGCTCATCTTGCCACGGCGAAACTGCCACTGACCCCGGAATAGAGCCACTTCGTTGATGTAAGGATATATCTCGTCCAGTGGGATGTTTTCTACCACGCGCGTACCGATGAAGGGCGGTTCAGGGATAGGCACGTCCATGCGCACGTTGCTGCGTACAGCCCCCGCTACAACGGACGGTATTTCCTCCGCTTCGGAAGGCTCTGGTAGTTTGGGACGAGCGGGCGCAGTGGGCAGGGAAGTCGTCTCCAGCGGCTTATCCGGGTTGCACAGGTGTTCCATGATGACCAGCCCCTCGAAGGCATCCTGCCCATAGAACACCCGCCCCTTGTAGATATTGCGCAGGTCTTCCTCTACATAGCGTCGGGTGAGGGCGGCTCCGCCCAGCAATACGGGATAGTGCCACTTGCCGCGACGGTTCATCTCCTCCAGGTTCTCGCGCATAACAATAGTAGACTTCACCAGCAACCCGCTCATACCGATAGCGTCTACCCGATACTCATCCGCCGCTTCCAGAATGCGGTCAATCGGAACCTTGATGCCCAGGTTCACCACACGGTAGCCGTTGTTAGAGAGGATAATGTCTACCAGATTCTTGCCGATGTCATGCACGTCGCCTGCTACCGTCGCCAGCACGATGGTCCCTTTCTGCACGTCCTCCATGCGCTCCATGAAGGGCGTGAGGTAGTTCACTGCCGCTTTCATCACCTCCGCCGACTGCAGCACGAACGGCAGTTGCATCTCACCCTTGCCAAACAGGTCACCCACTACTTTCATGCCTTCCAGGAGGATATTATTGATGATATCTAGCGGGCGATGGGTTTGCATCGCCTCGTCCAGCGATTGCTCCAGCCCATTGCGTCTGCCCTCGATGATGGCGCGTTTCAATCGCTCCTCCACAGGCAGCAGCTGCCATTCATCCCCGCGCTTGACGCCAGCTCCCGCCTTCTCAAAAAGTTTCATGAACTCTACCAGAGGGTCGTAGCCTTCGCGTCGTTCGTCGAAGATGAGTTGCCGGGCGACCTCACGTTGCTCTTCGGGAATGCGATGCAGGGGTAAAATCCTGGAAGGATGCACAATTGCAGCGTCCAGCCCTGCTTCCAGACAATAGTGCAGGAAGACCGAGTTCAGCACGTGCCGCGCGGCAGGCTTCAAGCCGAAGGAGACATTGCTCACGCCAAGGATGGTATGACAGCGCGGGAACTCCTGCTTGAACTGGCGGATGGCTTCGATGGTGGCGATGCCGTCCTGTCGCAGGTCCTCTGCCCCCGAACCGAGCGGGAAGGTAAGCGCATCGAAGAAGATATCCTCGGGGGGGATACCGTAGTCCTCTGTAATCACCTTTACCAGTCGCCTTGCCACACGCAGCTTCCATTCAGCGGTGCGCGCTTGCCCCTCTTCATCTATTGCCAGAGCCACTACCGCCGCCCCGTACTTCCGACACATCGGCAGCACCTGGTGCAACCGCTTACCACCGTCCTCGAAGTTCACCGAGTTGACGATGCACTTGCCGCCCAGCCGTTTCAGCGCGGCTTCGATAACAGGCGGCTCGGTGGAATCAACCATCAGAGGCAGAGTGCTCTGTGTTGCCAGACGGCGGACCACCTCGGTCATATCGCGCACGCCGTCGCGCCCCACATAGTCCACACACACGTCCAGCACGTTCGCACCCTCGGCGGTCTGTTCACGCGCCATCTGCACCATATCATCGTAGTTCTCGCCCAGAAGCAACTCGCGGAACTGTTTGGAGCCGTTGGCGTTTAGCCGCTCGCCCACTATCAGGAAGGAGTTCTCCTGATAGTACGGTACAGACTGGTACAGGCTGGAGCAGGCGGGGATTGTCTCAGGGCTGCGCGCAACCGGCTTGTGGAAGCCGACCGTTTGCACCATCTTGCGGATATGTTCGGGCGTGGTGCCGCAGCATCCGCCTGCGAAATTGACGCCGAACTCCTCCACGAATTGCTTGTGGTAGGTCGCCAGCTCTTCGGGAGTCAGGGGATAGAAGGTTTTGCCGTCGCGCAGTTCGGGCAGTCCGGCGTTGGGCTGGACGCTGATGAGGCGCGGCGAGTGGTGGTGTAGATAACGCACGTGCTCTACCATCTGCTCGGGACCGGTGGCGCAGTTCATACCGATAGCCGCTACGTCGGGAAATGCCAGCAGAGTGGTCAACGCCGCGCCAATCTCACTGCCCAGCAGCATTGTGCCTGTGGTTTCCACCGTCACCTGCACGAAGATGGGCACGGTGCGCCCGACAGCGCGCATGGCGTTGCGACAGCCATTGATTGCCGCCTTCGCCTGAAGCAGATCCTGCACGGTTTCAATCAGCAGCAGGTCCACCCCGCCATCCAGCAGTCCGCGCGCCTGCTCGGTGTAGGTAGACTCCAGTTCATCGAAGGTGATGTGTTCCAGTGTAGGCAGTTTGGTGCCGGGACCGATGGAGCCTGCGACGAAACGCGGTCTGTCCGGCGTAGTGAAAGAGTGTGCGATTTCCCGAGCGAGTTGCGCTCCCTTGAAGTTCAGCTCGTAGACGCGGTGCGCGATGCCGTACTCGCCCAGGTTCATGAGGTTTGCGCCGAAGGTGTTGGTCTCCACGATGTCCGCGCCCGCCTCGAAGTAACGCGCGTGAATCTGAGCGACGAGATGCGGACGTGTGGCGTTGAGCAGCTCGTTGCACCCCTCCAGCCCCTCGAAATCCTCTGCGGTGAGATGCAGGGACTGGATTTGTGTGCCCATCGCGCCGTCAAAAAAGAGCACCCGTTCTGCAGCTATTCGCAGGATGTCGTTCATGACTGGTTGTAGTATACCCGATACAGGGGATACCAAACTCGAGATGTGTTTGCAGGCTTAGCCGTCGGCGATCTATGCGGGTACATTCATGAGTGCTTGCTTCAGGTTCCTCAAGCTAACCTCTGCAATGCACTCTGCACCATCAGAGTAATCGAACACTTCCACTGAGACGTAACCGTTGTACCCTATCGCTTGCAGTGTGTGCAGGATCGGCGCGAAATCCACGTTCCCCATGCCGGGTCCTTTCAAGTTGGGGTCGTTGGCGTGGAAGTGTGCGAACCAGCCTGCCGACTCGCGGATAATCTGCGGGATTGGCTTACCTTCGCTGCTCATGGCTTTCACGTCCAGAACAATACGGGCAGCAGGGCTGTCCAGCGCCTGTGCGAAGCGGATGGCGTCTTCTGCACGGTTGAGGAAGTTGGTCTCGACAGGGGATAGAGGCTCGATGCACCAGACGACTCCTCGCCGCTCGGCGGCTCGTACCGCAGGGCGCAACGTTTCCACCGCGCGTTCCCATGCCTGCTCATACGTGGACTCCGGTAACACATTACGCTGCTTTGGCGAACCCAGCACCAGCACTTTACCTCCGATGTCCGCGCAGAAATGAGCCAGTTCCACCAGATACTGTGCTGTGCGGCGACGCACATCCGCGTCGGAAGCGGTCAGATGCAGTCCCTCCGGTTTTACCAGCAACCAGTGTAAGCCTGCGATATCGACGCCTGCTTCCCGAGCCTGTTTGCGGATGGATGCACGGTCCGCAGCGGTCAACTGCTCCACGCTTTCCGCCAGGGTAAACGGCGCGATTTCCACTGCGTGATAGCCCAGCGCCGCGCAGTATTCCATCACTCGACGCAGTTGCCAACCCTGGAATAGTTCATTGCAAATAGAAAAGAACATAGGCATCCTCCTGACTGGTGGATAACTCCCTACGCTGTTTCGCGCTGTGACCCCTCCGGTTCCTCTTCTGAGGGGCCTGCGCGCCCATTACGCTTGACCCATATCCAATCCGCCTGCTCACGCCGCAGCGCAATCAATGTATCCCGTACTCGGTACGCTACCGGGTCGCTAAACGCTGAACGCATGACCACCTCGATTTGCGCGCCGGGCGTAATCCCCAGGTCCAGGAAACGTCGGCGCGTTAGTCCCTGACAGGCATCGTCGATACGCAACACGGTTGCTCTCTCGCCCGGTTGTAGAGATCCCAGCCTCTCGCCCTGCGCAGCAATCGTTTCGGATAAAGATTCACGTACCGTGATATTCGCCGCCACCACTGGCGCGAGGATATGTTCGTCCGTGTCGCTTTCCAGCACGATTCGCGTCGGCGAGCGCTCAATCACCCGCACTGCCATGCCCGGTCGCAGCCCTTCAGCCACAATCTGCGCGTACACATGCGAAGGCTCATCCTCCAGATGCACGATTCGCGCTGGCTTGCCCACCGGAAACTCTACCAGCGACTGCCCTTCTACCCGCAGCATTTCCCCACTGGCGGAAGGAATAGGGTCGCCATGTGGATCCGAAATAGGATGTCCCATATAAGCATCCAGCTGGTCTATCTGTTGGGGCGTAAGCGAGTGCTCCATGCGGTGAGCCAGTTCGTGCACTTCGGCTGGCGACACAGAGGTTTCGTAAGCCAGATAGCGTTCAAACAGGCGGTGTGCCCGTACCACCTGAATAGCCAGGCGATGGCCTTCCGGAGTCAAACTCAAACCACTTGCAGTGGCACGTAACAAACCCCGACTCTCCATGCGCTGCACCAGCATCGTCGCCAGGCGCGTAGACACACCCAGCGTCCCCGCCAGAGACTCCACAGACGCTAACCGCCCATCATGCTCTCGCTGGTGCAGGTGCATTAAGGCGTCTTCGATCGCCTCGCGCGAGCGTAACCACCGCTTCCGTCTCCAGCGCGAAACCAGCCCCCACTGTGGCGCAAACAAAAGCAGCAGCACCACAATCAGCGTAAGTAGATAAACATTTTCCAACATAAAGTACCTTTCTGAGAATCATTCTCAATAAGATTGTACCCACTGTTGTGGCTTTTATCAAGCGCTATCGAGGGCGCTCGAATTTGCTCTTTTACAGACATCTGTCGCCCCCACCATTGAAATGGGGGGCTATGAGTGGAAAAACCTGCCTGCGCAGGTTTTCCAATCCGCGCAGGCGGATTTCACTCTTAGCATAGCCCCCGATTTCAATCGGGGGAAAACGCGATAGCCCCCCATTGAAATGGGGAGCTATGAGTGGAAAAAAACTGCCTGCGCAGGTTCTAATCCACGCAGGCGGATGTCACCCTTGGCACAACTCCCGATTTCAATCGGGGG
>JANWYZ010000140.1 GCA_025054895.1 bacterium
CAGCGCATGGACGAGAGCATGAAGCGCGAGCTGGGCGATACTTACTGCTCATACTGCTTTGAGTGCCTGCCCTGCCCGGAAGACATCCACATCCCCGAAGTGCTGCGCCTGCGTAACATGGCGAAGGCGTTTGACATGGTGGAGTTCGGGAAGTTTCGCTATAACCTGTTCGGCAACGGCGGGCACTGGTTCCCCGGGGTGAAGGCGGATTCCTGTACTGACTGTGGGGACTGCTTGCCCAGATGCCCCTTGAAGCTGGATATTCCCTCGTTACTGCGTGAAACACACGAGATGCTTACGGGAGAGCCGGTGAAAAGACTGTGGCGGTAGGCGACTACCTGTTCCACCACTGTATCACCCTGCTCAGCACCGTACCGAAGCCGATAATAGCCAGCGCGAGTACAGCAAGCAGCAATAAGAGGCAACCCAAATTCTCCAGATTTTGCCTGTGTACCGTTCCGCTCGAGCGCCATTCTCGCCTCTTTGCCACAAAGACAGGATACCTGCCGTGCTTGCGTTCACATTCCTCTTGCAGTCCTTTCAGCCTGAGCCGGGCATATTCCGGCAGGGTCTCGATGTTGCCACGAAACTTCAGACGAAACAGGATGCACAGGGGGTCCTTGCCGCAGGAGCGCTCGAACTCTGCATGAGCTTGTTGCATTGCTGGAGTGACCGGCTCTTCGAGGTACCAGTAACAGCCCGCCATCGCGGGGAACCCGAGCTGCCAGTACACTTCAGCCAGCCTGCACCGGAGCGACAGATCATCCGGGTACTGCCATACCAGCCCGTGAAGCCGGTCGCGCGCCCTGCCCAGGTTCCCCGCGGCGATGTCTTCTTCCACTCGCTGGAGGGTTATATCTCTTCCCATGCGCAGACGCTATATCAGCCCCATCTCCTTGCCCACTTTGGCAAAGGCTTCCAGCGCGTCGTCCAGGTCTTTGCGCGTGTGCACAGCAGAGGGCATCGTGCGGATGCGTGCCTTCCCCCTGGGCACGGTGGGATACACAATGCCCAGCGCGAACACCCCTTCCTCGAACAGCCTTTGCTGCATCGTCTGCGCCTTTTCCTCTTCACCGATGTAGATGGGGGTAATCGGCGTTTCGCTGCCCATGGTATCAAAGCCCAGCTCCTGCAGGTTCTCTTTCCAGTAGCGTGTATTATCCCACAATCGCTGCATCGGCTCGGGGTCGGTCATCAGGATGTCTACCGCTACAATCAGCGCAGCTACCACCGCTGGTGGATGAGCGGTGCTGAACAGGTAAGGACGTCCGCGGTTAATCAGCCACTCCTTCAGCAGGCGCGAGCCAGCGATATACCCGCCGATTACGCCGAACGCTTTGGATAGCGTGCCCAGCTGGATATCCACGCGCCCATACAGCCCGAAGTGAGAAGTGGTACCGGAACCGTGATCGCCCAGCACACCGCTGGCATGAGCATCGTCTACCATCACCAGCGCATCATACTTCTCCGCCAGCGCTACGATGTCGGGCAGCGGGGCTATGTCGCCATCCATGCTGAACACGCCGTCGGTGATAATCATGCGCTTCTTGAAGTGACCACACCGCTTCAGGATGTCCTCCAGATGGTTCATATCCTTATGGCGATAGACGTAGCCTTCGCTCTTCTTGTATGCCGCGCCGCTCAGTCTTACGCCGTCGATGATGCTGGCGTGATTCAGCTCGTCGGAGATAATCACGTCGCCTTCCTGCATCACCGCAGGTATGGTGCCTGAATTCGCCGCAAAGCCCGACTGGAACACCAGCACCGCTTCCGTCTTCTTAAACTGCGCCAGCTTCTGCTCCAGATCGTCATGGATACTCATCGTACCGCCGATCCAGCGTACCGCGCCCGCTCCCACACCCCATCTCTCTATCGCCTCGATCGCTGCTTGCTTCATGCGCGGGTGCGTACAGAGCCCCAGATAGTTGTTGGAGGACATGTTGACGACCTCTTTGCCGTTGAGCAGCACCCGTCCTCCGGGCGCGCTTTGGAGGATAGGCGGAATTTTGTACAGGTGCTGGCGTTTTAGCTCCGCCAGCTGCTCGTGAAGCCAGTTCTGCAGGGTCTGGTTCATGCTTGCTCACCCTCCTCTGTGGCTATGGAACGAGATAGGGGCGCACACCGTGCGCCCCTATCACATGACGACAATAACCCGCTTGGCGAAAGCCCCACCCGCCCCAGCAAAGCTATCGCTTGACGTACTGGAAGGCGCGGCGGGCGCGTTTGCGCCCATACTTCTTGCGCTCCTTGACGCGCGGGTCGCGCGTGACAATGCCCAGCTGGCGCAGGGTTGGACGCAATTCCGGCTTTGCCTCAATCAACGCGCGGGCAATGCCCATGCGCACGGCGCCGGCGTGCCCACTAACACCACCGCCCTTACAATACACAATCACGTCGAACTGCCCTTCGGTGTTGGTCACCGCGAAGGGCTGGTTCACCATCGCCTCCAGCGTGAACCTGCCCAGGTACTCGCGCGCGGGTTTGCCATTGATGGTGATGTTGCCCGTGCCAGGCATCAGCCACACCCGTGCGACCGCCGTCTTGCGGCGACCAGTTGCATAGTAGCGTACCTGCTCTTCTGCCATAGCCCCTCCCTTTACACCGTAATCTGCAACGGCTTCGGCTGTTGCGCCTCGTGCGGATGCTCGGGACCGGCGTACACCTTCAGCTTGCGTATCATCGCCGCGCCGAGCTTATTATGCGGCAACATGCCCTTCACCGCACGGCGTATCGCCCGCTCCGGCTTCTCAGCAATCAGTTTGCCCCGCGGTACCGACCTCAATCCGCCGGGCCACATCGTATGCCAGTAGATTAGCTCCTCGTCTTTGTGACCGGTCAACTTCACTTTGCTGGCGTTGACTACGATCACGAAGTCGCCCGTGTCCAGATGGGGTGCGAAGATGGGCTTGTGCTTGCCGCGTAAAATCTTTGCCACCTCCGCCGCCAGGCGACCCAGCGGCTTGTCCGTCGCATCTACAACGAACCACTCGCGTTTTATGTCCGATGGCTTGGTTGAATAAGTTTTCATAGCCCTTGTTCGCTCCTCAGAGTAGTGCTCTCGTCATATCTCACCCGTACCAGGCAAAGCCCGTGCGCCGGCACGCTAAATCCCGCCTCATCCCTGCTGCCGCTTTGTAGAAGCTGCGCTATCGCTTCGGGGGGGCGCTTGCCCAGCCCTACCTCTATCAACGTGCCCATGATCGCACGCACCATACCCTGCAGGAAGCCGTTCGCCTCGATACGCAGCCAGAGCAGCGGCTGGCGCGTCTGCAATTGCGCACTGTAAACCTCGCGCACAGTGTTACGGTATCGCCCCACTTCGCAGGCGAAGGCAGCAAAATCATGCTCGCCTAAAAGATGCTTTGCCGCTTCCCGCATCGCCTCTGTGTCCAGAGGCTGGCTTACCCGATAGGCATACCGTTCCATCAGCGCAGAACGCACCGGATGGTTCCATATTGTATAGCGATACACCCGCGAACGGGCGCTGTAGCGTGCATGGAAGCTGTTACCTGCCTCCCATGCATAGCGCGCCGCAACATCGCGAGGCAGGACGCTGTTTAACGCAGCAGGAACTCTTTCTACCGGAATGCGGCACGTGGTACGAAAGTGAACCACTTGCCCGGTGGCATGTGCGCCTGCGTCTGTGCGGCTCGCGCCGATAACAGGCACCGGTTCTCTGGTTATCTTTTGCACTGCACGGCAAAGCTCTGCCTGCACGGTGCGCCTACCACGTTGTACCTGAAACCCTGCGAAATCCGTGCCATCATACTCGATGACCACGGCAATAGTACGCATCGAAAACGCTCACTGGATCAGCTCCAGCAACACCAGCATCGCGCCGTCGCCGCGACGGGCGCCTAATCGCACCATGCGCGTATAGCCCCCATTTCGGCTTGCATAACGCGGAGCAACTTCGTCGAACACCCGCTTGACCAGGCTTTCCGATTTCAGGATGCGTCGAGCCAATCGTCGCGAATGCAGGTCGTTTCGCTTGGCGAGCGTGATAATCTTCTCGGCGAGGGACCGAACCTCTTTCGCCCGTGTGTCGGTGGTGCGAATGGCTTCATGGATAAACAGCTGTTGTGTCAGCCCATGCAACAACGCACGACGCTGGTCGCTGGGTAGTCCTAGTTTACGATGAGCCACCAGATGTCGCATACGTTACTCCTTACCTTCCTCTTCTTCTTCTCTATGCGCGCTGGCTGAGGCTGCCAGTTCCTCCATCACCTGCTCCAGACTTTCTCCGCGCAGGGTTAGCCCGAGCTGCGCCAGCTTTTCTCTCACCTCGTCCAGCGACTTCCTGCCGAAGTTGCGGATGCTCATCAGTTCGTGCTGCGTGCGGTGAACGAGGTCGCGTACGGTAGCAATGCCCGCCCGTTTCAAACAGTTGTAGGTGCGCACCGAGAAGTCCAGTTCCTCCACGCGCACATCCGGCACATTGGCGGGCAGTAACGTGGTTTCTGGCGGCAAGGGCAGAGAAGAGCTGGCGTCCATACGCACGAACATATCCATGAAATCGCGCAGGATGCGAGCGGACTCTTGCAGAGCGTGTACCGGATAGATAGTGCCGTTCGTCCACACCTCCAGTGTGAGCCGCTCCAGGTCGGTCTTGAAACCGACGCGCGTGGATTCCACGATATAGTTCACCTTGCGCACGGGCGAGAACATCGCGCCGATGGGTATGACTCCGATGGTCTTCGCCAGTGAATCGGGCAAAGCAACCTTCTCGGGCGCGACGTAGCCTCGTCCCCGCTGTACGTACAGCTCCATGCGGAGAGTAGCTCCCTCTTCGCTGATAGCAGCCAGGTAGACCTCTGGGTTCACCACTTCCACATCGTTCGGGCAGCGCACATCCGCGCCGGTGACCACACCCGGCCCCCGCACATCTACGGTGAGTGTGATCACCTCGTTCGGCTTTCCCCCTCCGGGTGCACGCACCGCCAGCTCCTTGACGTTTAAGATGAGCTCAGTAGTGTCTTCCTTGACACCGGGTATGGTGGAGAACTCGTGCAGTACTTTGTCCACCTTCATCGCAGTCACCGCTGCTCCAGGGATCGAGGACAATAGCACACGACGCAGGGCATTACCCAGCGTGGTCGCAAAGCCTCGCTCCAGCGGTTCCACCACAAACTTACCGTAGGTGCCGCTTTGCTCGACGGGTTCGATACGCGGCACAAGAAATGGTTCTGCCATAGTTGGGACTCTCTGCCTCCTTACGGCACTTTGTCCATCTCGCCTGTGTATGACAGGGCGTGAACACGCCTCCGGTCGTTATCGCGAGTAGAACTCGATAATCATCTGCTCTTCGACGTCGGTATCGATTTGCTCACGGGTTGGACGTGCCAGCACGCGCCCCGCCAGCGTAGTTGTGTCGAAACTGAGCCATTCGGGCAGGTGTGCGCCCCGCCTCTGCAGGTTGCTTTGTATCGGCTCAGAACCTCGCTTCCCCTCTACAACGGCTATTTCATCGCCCGGACGCAGCTGGTATGAAGGGATATTAACCTTGCGCCCGTTGACAGTAACGAATCCGTGTGACACGATTTGACGCGCCTGGTCGCGCGAGACTGCCAGCCCCAGCCGGTATACCACGTTATCCAGGCGCATCTCCAGCAGCTGCAGTAAGTTCTCGCCTGCCACACCGGGGCGGCGGATAGCTTCTTCTACGTACGTGCGGAACGGACGCTCCTCCATACGGTAGATGCGCCGCAGCTTTTGTTTTTCACGCAACTGCTTGCCATAGTCCGTCAGTTTTTTGCTGGCTGCCATCGCGCCATGCTGCCCAGGCGGCTTACGTCGGCTCTCCCGCTCGATTGCACACTTTTTGGTGTAGCAGCGGTCGCCTTTCAGGAATAGCTTAACGCCTTCGCGGCGGCATAAACGACACTTCGGTGATGCAATACCCATCGAGTGAAACTCCTCCTGATGCTTTACACCCGGCGTCGCTTGGGAGGACGGCAGCCGTTATGAGGTACCGGCGTCACGTCCTTGATAGAGAGTATATCCAGCCCAGCTGCCTGTAATGCACGGATAGCGGTCTCGCGTCCCGGTCCAGGACCTTTGACCTCCACGTCCACTTTGCGCACACCATGTTCCATTGCCTTACGCGCGCAGTCTTCCGCAGCCATTTGTGCCGCGAAGGGGGTACCCTTGCGCGCGCCTTTGAAGCCTACTACCCCTGCGCTGGACCATGCAATCACGTCACCCTTCACGTCAGTAATCGCGACGATGGTGTTGTTGAAAGTAGACTGAATATGCGCAACGCCGTGAGCAATATTCTTTTTTGGCTTCGTCTTTTGTCGAGTGGTAACAACTTTTCTTGCCATCTACTCAAGCCTCCCTGTATTACTTCTTCTTGCGCTTCGTGCCCACGGTGCGGCGCGGACCTTTGCGTGTGCGGGCGTTGGTGCGAGTGCGCTGTCCACGAACCGGCAAACCGCGGCGATGCCTCAGACCGCGATAGCAGCCGATCTCCATCAGACGCCGGATGTTTTGTTGCACCTCGCGGCGCAGCTCGCCCTCCACACGGTAGTCGCGGTCAATCACTTCGCGCAGACGGCTGATTTCCCCTTCCGTGAGCTGGCGTACGCGGGTGGAGGGGTCTATACCGCATTGCGCCAGTATCTTCCGCGCGCTGGATAACCCGATACCGTAGATGCGCGGCAAGGCATACTCAATCTTCTTCTCCCGTGGCAAATCCACACCAGCGATGCGTGCCAACGTACTGCCTCCTTACCCCTGACGCTGTTTGTGCTTCGGGTTCTTTTTGCATATCACCCGAACCACACCCCTGCGCCGTATGATTTTGCAATCGTTGCAGATTTTCTTCACCGATGCTCGAACTTTCATGGTTTGAACCTCTTCTCAGCCCGAATACAGACCCCAAAAGGACACGCAAACACCTATTATACCGAAAGTATCGCGCTTTCGGCAAGTACCTTTTCACTGTAACGGGCGCCACACGCTATTTGTAGCGATAGATGATTCGCCCGCGAGTTAGATCGTAGGGCGACAGCTCCACCAGCACACGATCGCCAGGCAAGATTTTGATGAAATGCATACGCATCTTGCCGGAGACGTGCGCCAGCACGATGTGCCCCTCTTGGATCTGCACGCGAAACATCGCGTTCGGAAGGGTCTCGACCACCGTGCCTTCTACCTGAAGCCCCTTCTCCTTCTCGGCGGGCTCTTGCTTCTTTGCCATAGCCTCTGTCCCCACCCGCTGCGGCGGGTGTGTAGTCACTCCTGCGTGAGGATCACAGGACCCCTACGGGTGATAGCGACTGTATGTTCAAAGTGAGCAGAGAGCTTACCGTCCTCTGTCACTATTGTCCACTTATCCGAAAGACATTCCACCTGCGGCTTGCCCTGATTGACCATTGGCTCGATCGCCAGAGTCATCCCTTCTCGCAGTACCGGGCCGTGGCCCGGCTTACCGTAGTTAGGCACTGGTGGGTCTTCGTGTATCTTCCTGCCCACTCCATGCCCCACTAATTCGCGCACCACCGAATAGCCGTGCTTCTCGACAAACCTCTGAATCGCGGAGGCAATATCGCCAATGCGTTTGCCTACCTGCGCCTGGTCAATGCCCACGTACAGCGCCTGCCGCGTGATATCCAGCAGGCGTCGCGCCTCTGGCGTGATTTCACCAACAGGTACGGTAATCGCTGCGTCAGCGTAGTAGCCATCCAGCTCTACACCCATATCAATACTCAGGATGTCCCCCGACATCAGCACCCGGTTTGACGGCAACCCATGCACTACCTGGTGGTTCACTGAGGCGCAAATGTGCGCGGGGTAACCCATGTATCCTTTGAACGCTGCGCGCCCGCCAGCCTCTTTGACCAGAATAGCTGCCAGCGCGTCTAAATCGGCTGTCGTCGTGACGCCGGGCGTTATGGACTGGCTCAACGTACGCAGGATTCGCGCCACTAACCTCCCCGCCGCGCGTATCTTCTCGATCTCTGCTGCGCTTTTGATAATAATCATTCGCCTGCCAAACACTGTCGCCAGCGGCGTGAAACGGCGGCTTTCACCACCTGATACACTTCGTCTACCTCGCCGCTGGCATCTATGCGCTCCAGTAGTCCCCGCTCGCTATAAAAAGTCACTAACGGCTCCGTTTGCTGGTGATACACCTCCAGTCGCTTGCGTATCGCTTCGGGAGCATCATCCGGGCGTACCACCAG
>JANWYZ010000141.1 GCA_025054895.1 bacterium
TGCCTCCCGCGTCCAGCTTGACAATACTGGAGCGGAGGCCCACCGTCGCATGCTGAAGGTGTTCTGATGCGGCATGAGCGTCTCGCCCATGAACCACGCACAAGATGCACGTGCCACCGGAGGTTCGCGCTCCGTCGCGACCGCCCAAACCCGAGGACTCAGACCCATTTGTCGTATACCCTCTAACCCAGTTGACAGATTTGGAACAGCGCGCTAAACTGTCCGTGCATGAGGAAAAAGAGAAGTAGAATTGCTGATTTAATCTTTCCATGTGGATTCACAACCGGTGCGAATAACCTGATAGCCGCCGCCTCGGTGGTGGCTATGGATATTTGCAATGCGGAAAAAGAGATTTGGATTGGGAAAGGAGTGATCTACGATGCGTGTTCGAATGGTGCTCGCGTTCTTCTTGCTGCTGCAGTGCGCCCTTGCCAGCGCACAACGGATGTACCACTTCGTGATGTCGCCGGCGGATAGTAGCCTGAACGCGAATGTCTCCATGCGGGCGTTCACCTCCGGCACGCTGGTGGGGAACTATGACGCCAACACCAATCCCAACGGCACGCGCACCAAGCCCGGTCTGTTCGGTAGTTTCGGTCCCACGGAAAATGTGCCGGTTCCGGCGGAGGTGAATCCCTCCATAGAGGGCAACGTCGCCTCCAAGCCATCTGGCACGTTTCGCATGGTTTTGAACCCTGCCGCAGGACAGATGGTGCTGATGGACCTGTTCTCTGACCTGCTGCAGTCCGGGGCGGTGAGTTTGCCCGCTACTGTAGAGTTCGCCACCAACGGCTTTCGCACACGCAACCCCACCTCTACCTATCCCGCAGGAAGGCTCACCGTGCCTGTCGGCGAGGTACTGGTTACCTTGCTAACCCTCGCGCAGGTGGGCGACCCGGCGGCGGGCGCGCTAACCCCGCTGGGCGGCAACCGCTATGCTTTCGTCGTCGCGCCAACAGTGGTGCTGACCGTACGGGCGGAGTTTCAGGGCAACGTGCTGGAAACCACCTCTAACCCCAACCCACTTGCGCTGGTGGGCGAGGTAGAGATACAGGGCGATAACGCCACTATCCTTTCGGTCAATAGCATCGACTGGTCGGATGTAGATACGCCCAATCAACCTATCCCCCGCTTTGCAATGGATGTACCCACTGTGTTTCCCCCCGGCGATGTAGCACACCTGTTGTTTGACCTCACGCTGAACGAGGTGCGTACCCGCGTAAACGGAACTTATACCATCGCCGCACGCGGCGCAGCAAGCTACCGCACGGTGACGGGTACGGTGACGCTGGGGGACTACACCGCGCCCACAGGCGGGCTAAACGTGCCGATAGAGATACGTATGCCAGGCGAGACAGTTCCGCTGGAAATACACACCGTCGCCCTCAACGATTCAGGAGAGTACCAGTTCCAGACCGCGTTATGGGGCACTTTTGACCTCTCCGCGAAGGCGTCGCACTGGTTGAGGCAAACGGTGACAGGCGTCTCGCTGGAGAAAGGAGCACAAGTACACTTCACCCTGACCAACGGCGACATCGACGGCGACAATGAGGTTACGCTGTTCGACTTCGGTGCGCTGGTGGCTGCATTTGGCAGCGTGCCCGGCGATGGCAGATGGAACCCCAACGCCGACCTGGACGGCGACGAGGATGTGACGCTGTTCGACTTTGGCGTGTTGGTTCGCAACTTCGGGGCGATAGGCGATGAGTGATATGGTATTTCGCCGATACCAAAAGGGTATAATCCAGCTACGAGGTGAGGCGTATGGGCACTGTAGTCCGCGCACGAGTGGAGCACGGCGTGCTGATCCCTGAACAACCCTTGCCGCTGGCTGAGGGAGAAATTGTGGAGATAGAGATACGTCCGCTTAGCGAACACATGCTCGACGAGAGCTGGGAGGCTCGCTGGCAGCGGTTCCTCGCACGCGCTCGAACAGGACTGGATATACCGGATGGAACGATTGACAGAGAACACCTTTATCCAGAATGAGCGCTAATTACAATGAGTTGGTTGATTGATACAAACGTGCTCGTACGGTTGCGTGACGCCGATAGCCCCCATCATCTTCTGTGTGTCCAAGCCATTCAGGCGTTGCGCTCTCAACGAGAAGAACTGTGTGTATGTACACAAGTGGCCATCGAGTATTACGTCGTGGCGACACGTCCTCGTGAAGTGAATGGGATAGGCTTGCGAGCTGAGGAAGCCTTGCAAGATGTGCGTGACCTGAAGGCACTTTTCCACTGGCTGCCGGAACCTCCAGATATCGATCGCACGTGGCAGCATATCGTTGCAAAATACGCTATAACAGGGAAGCAAGCGCACGATGCGCGCCTGCTGGCGCTTATGGTGTCACACCATGTCGAAAACCTCCTTACCCTCAACGTCCCGCACTTCAGACGCTTCGAGGAGATCTCTGTAGTATCGCCACACGAACTGGGGAGCAATGCGGAGTGAACAGTTTATCTATAACTAGACGTCAATTTCATCTGGTGATGCTGACCTCTGCAGTGGCTCTAACTGGGCGTAGCGGAGCGCAGGAACCGTCTATCCAGCCAGAGGAAGCGTCGTGCATGGCTGCTGTCAACGCCTGGCTGCCTGCCCCGATGCCACCGGAACAGGCGCGGAAGGTGGCGGAGGCGGGTAGGTCCATGCAGAAGACGTTAGAAAGCCTGCGTGCCTGCCGGCTGCCCGAGGGTTCCGAACCCGCTTTCGTATTCCAGCCTCATCCTCCACGAAAGGCGGGGCGATGAGCGAACACCTGCTATTCCTTACCGTAACCGAACAGGCGACGCTGCTCAAATCGCGCAAAATCTCCTCAGTAGAGCTCACGCAGGCGTACCTGCAGGTTTTGCGCACACGGGGGACCGCCCTGCACGCCGTCGCGGAAATCACCGAAGCGACCGCCCTGCAGCAGGCGCAACAGGCGGATAAGGAAATCGCTTCGGGTAAGTATCGCGGCACTCTGCACGGCATACCCTACGGCGCGAAAGACCTTTTCGCTACGAAAGGTATTCCTACGCGATGGGGTTCGCCTGCTCATCGCGACCAGACTCTGGACTACGACGCCACCGTTATCGAGCGACTGCGGAAGGCTGGGGCGGTACTGGTTGCCAAACTGGCGATGATCGAGCTGGCTGGAGCTGGAGGCTACGAATTCGCTCACGCCTCGCTCACAGGAGCCTGCCTGAACCCATGGGACACAACACGCTGGGCGGGCGGCTCGTCCAGCGGTTCGGGCGCAGCGGTGGCGGCGGGCGCGGTGAGCTTCGCGCTGGGTACGGAGACGTGGGGTTCCATCACCGTACCTGCCGCTTTCTGCGGGATAACGGGCTTGCGCCCAACTTACGGACGAGTGAGCCGCTTTGGGGCGATGGCGCTCTCGTGGACAATGGACAAGATAGGTCCGATGGCTCGCAGCGCGGAGGACTGTGCGCAGGTTTTGCAGGCGATTGCCGGATACGACCCTCGCGACCCATCGAGTGCCAACCTGCCTTTCCGGTATCGTTTCTCTGTGTGGCGAAACTACCGCTTCCGCATCGGCTTGCTGCCGGTAGACTTTGCGAAGAGCAACGCCCCCGACGCCGAAAGGTGTTTCACCGCCGCACTGGAAGTGTTCAAACGGCGTAAAGTGGAGTTCCTGGAGGTCAAACTGCCCGAGCTGCCCTACAACGAGGCGGCGGAGGCGATTATCATGGCGGAAGGCTCTTCCGCGTTTGAAAACCTCATCCGCAGCGGCAAGGTAAACGAGCTGGCAGACCAGTCGCAGATAGCCGGTCTGCTATCAGGGCTGACGCTTCCGGCGGTGGACTATCTGAAAGCGATGCGCGTGCGCGCCGAAGCCTGTCGTGCAATGGCGGGGGTGTTCGAGAATTGTGACGTGCTGATGGCGCCAACGCTTCTGCAGGGCGCACCGCCCGTAGACCGCAGTCTGAATGAAACCTGGGTGAACATGGGAGGCAACGGCGGTTTTGCCAATCTCACGGGTTTGCCTTCCATTTCGATACCGATGGGCTTTACTGCTGGCGGGTTGCCGTTAGGGCTGGAAATCATCGGCGCACCGTACGAGGAGGCAAAAATACTGGCGCTCGCGCAGATGTTCCAGCAGGAGACAGACTGGCATCGGAGGAGAGCCAGCAATTGAGGACACAACTCATAGGCGGCAAGAGGCTATTCCTGCTCCTCACCAGCCATCAGTTCACGCACCTCAGCCAGCAGCTGAGGTAAGCGATGTTGCATCGCATCCCAGACAAACCCGTCATCTATGGCATCGCAGCCATGTATCAGCACATTACGAAAGCCTGGGTCAGGCGTCGTTGCTCCGCCGCCTCGCCATTTTGTTTACCGTCTACGGGATACCCTAAGCTGTTACCACCAGTCCCTCCTCCGGTATCCACTGGCGCAGGTAGTCGGCGTTACGCTTTAGTTCGTCCAGTATCACTTCCTCGCGCCTGGTGGAGCCGGGGATGATTTCGCATATCAGGTAGATGTTTTGTGGCAGGGGCAACCACTGCGCCCAGGGCTGCTCGTCGCGGCTGCGCAAGCTTTCAGCGATGGCGTCCAGCACTTTGGGTATCTCGATGTGTCCCTTCGCGTTATACTCAGGAGTAAACGGCCAGTGAGCACTGGCGTCGGGGGTGGTTTGCTGAAGATGGATTACCTCCGCTGCTGTACCGAAACGGCGCACCCATCCCGTATAGTCTAAATCGGCTCCTTTCAAGCCGTAGTGCATTCCCGCACAGTGCCCCACATCCAGCGTGAGGTAGACAGGTATTCCCTTGCGCTCACGATTCACTTCCACCAGAAAACGCTCCGCCTCTGCCAGTGTCCACGGCGACTCGCTGGGGATGTACATCTGTTCTTGATACAGCGCGCGGATACCCTTCTGCGCCAGCACCTCGGATAGCTCGCGGAAGATGGTGTACTGACGGCGCAAGCCTTCCTCATGGCGCAGAGGATCGGAGAGCACTTCCACTGAGAAGGCGTCCCAGTGACCGCCGATAGCGTCTACGCCCATCGCGTTCGCAATATCCGCGCACTCCATAATCCACGCTTTCATGCGCTGGCGCACGCGGGGGTCGGAATGGCTCAACCCGTGAAAGCGGTGTGTGGCGACGCCGGTGTAGATGTCGTTAATGAACACACCATATTTCTGCGCCGCCTCGCGTGTTGCGCGGGCGGTTTCTACTTGATATTGCTTATCTCCGGAGAAGAAGGGGTCTAACACATCGGCGCAGAACGAATGCACCCGGTAACCGCACTCGCGAGTCAGGCGCATCCAGTTTTCAGGCTCCTCCCAACGGCGGGTAAGAAACGCGCCGTTAATACCCAGCCACAGTCTTACCGTCTTGCTCATGCCTCCTCCTCAAACGGTTGCCAGCGGCAGGATGCCATATCCACCCGTCCATCCTCTTGAAAGCGCGCGCCCTCTTGTTGCAGGAGATGGCGCTGCAGAGCCGCCATGCGCGGGTCGCGTTTGGCAATCAGCAGGTCGCCCTCTTTGCCCACTACACGCCACCAGGGGACGTTATCCGGAGCATAGTACATCACTCTGCCCACGATACGCGCCGAGAGGGGTGGAACCATCCACTCACCCACTTGCCCGTACGACATCACTCTGCCCGCAGGAATCTGCCGAACAAGGTCATATACTTCTTGCATCAGGCTATCGTCGCTTCGATGGCGTAACATTTTGCGTACGGACATAGTCTGTATGATGGACGGACGGCAGCAGATTTCGCTACGCAGATAGCCGAGTCCTGCCATAATGGTAGATTGCTCAATCCGTCGTCACTTTATGTAGTTTGTTACGTCGTAATCTTTCGGATGGTCGCGCTCTGCCTTGAGCCGTGGACACGACGGAGCGCGTCCCCCCAATTTTGGCGAACGGTATGGATGTGGAGGCGCGCGCTGCCCGATTGCACAAATCTGGTGGACGCCACCGAGCGTCCCCTTTCATTCAGGTAGAAACAGAGGAGCGAGGATGCGGTTTATTCTTGGAGTGATAGTGATAGGGTTGCTGGTGTGGGCGACGTCAGTTGCCCAGCAAACGCCTGTTGAAAACGGAAGGCAGCTGTTTCGCTACCGCTTCGAGCCGGGCACCCAGGCGAAATACCGGCTGAATGCGCAGATGTCGGGCACGTTGCCGTTGTTCGGCGGCTTGCCGGTGGAAAAGATATTGCTCGACATGACGGTGGTGCTGAAGGTGCGTCAGGTGCGTGCAGACGGCAATGCCGAGCTGGGCATCGACGTGGAGGCATTCAGGGCAGAGATGGACGGACAGGCGTTGCCTTTGCCTCTGGAACGTCTGCGCGCCAGCGTACGCGACCTGACGCTCGTGGTTACTCCACAGGGTGAGGTGACCGAACGCAAAGGCGGAAGCGCGTTGCCCCTGAATATTCCTATCCCGGGTGTAGAGGCAAGTCAGCTGCCTCTGCTATTGATTCAACTGGTGTTCCCCAGAGAACCCATCTCCGCAGAGCAAGAGTGGAGCTACTCTCGCACCATGACCACTGCACCGGGCGATCCGCCTGCGCAGTTTACAGCACGGTGGCTCAAAGAAGAAGCAGTCCACGACCTGCCTGCTTCGTTGTTCAATCAGAAAATGCGCTGGAGCCGTTCGTTCAAAGCGGATATCTTCGACCTGCCCACCACCGACGAGAACCTGATGGTCAAGCAAATAGAGCAGACTGTCAGCGGCGATGCACAGATATGGTTCAGCCGCGCCGACGGCAGGCTGGTGAAATCTGTGATGAACGCACAATACGAGCAACGCACACGCCTGCTGAACTCTGCAGATTCCGCTTCTCAACCGGCTCCTGCGCGTTTGGCAGCGAAAGTGCAAATCACCCGCGAGGAACTGCTTACTCGCGAACAGCAAAAAGCACAAACCGAAAGGTAGAAAGGGGTACGACACATGCGTTTCCTGACAAGGTTCCTGATGGTAGCAGCACTGATCGCATCACTCACCGTGACGGTGCTGCCTGTGCTGGCGCAAGAGGGCTACAAATTGCGCCGCGTTTTCAAGGTCAACGACATCCGTCGTTACAAAATGGTTATGGACATGAACGGCGAGATGCGGATGGGTGAGAACACCATGCCCCTGAACATGCAGATGGTGATAACCTACCGCGAGAAGGTGGCGGGGATTAAAGAGGGCAAAGCCACCATTCATACCACCTTCGAGAGCATGAAGATGTACATGAACGGGCAGGAGTTCGCCTCGCCGATGGCTCCGGACATGAGCAACGTGGTCATCACCACGGTCATGGATGAACGCAACAAGCTGTATGAAATCAAAGGGATCGAACGGATGGCGATGGGCGCGCCCGGCATGGGTAATATGAACTTCGGCCCCGGTTTTAACACGCCCGCCATGTTCCCCGAAGGGGAAGTGAAGGTGGGCGACTCATGGGAGACCGAGTTGTCCATTCCCAACGCAGGCGACCTCAAAGTGAGCGCGAAGCATACCCTCCTCGGTGTGGAGAAGGTAGGTGGTGTGGAAGCGGCTCGTATCCGGACGGAGTTCGAAGTACCGTTCGAGAGGCTGATGGCGGCCATGGCGGGGCAGATGCCTGCAGGCGCTCCACCGATGACTGGCACAATGAAGATGGTGGGGTTGACCTACTACGACCTCACCACTGGCAACATCCTGAAAATGGACGGCGACATGGTGATGACGATACAGATGCAGGGGGGCGGTAACCCGCAAATGCCTCAGAATATGCAGATGAACATGACCGCTAAGATGTCGCTCACGCAAGTGAAGGACGAAAAGCCTGCCGGACGGTGAGTGGATTTTCCTCAGAATGGTTAGGGATGCGCTTTGTCGCATCCCTTCAAGGTGCGCTGGTGGTTAAAACAGGATTATGGATTGGGTGAAGGCGCCCCCGCCTCGCTGTCGTTCTGAGCGGAGCGAAGAATCTTGTCTAGAGGAAGATGCTTCGCTTGCGCTCAGCATGACAGCACTGGAGGGTCGCGCTCCGTCGCGACCATGATGGCGGACGCAACGGAGTGCGTCCCACCAG
>JANWYZ010000142.1 GCA_025054895.1 bacterium
GCAGGACACAACACGATTATCATTCTCATTGTCATTCTGAGCGTCAGCGAAGAATCTCTGAGATGCTTCGCCTTCGGCTCAGCATGACAAGAAGAGAACGAGATGCTTCACTCACGCTCAGCAGGACAGGAAAACATTCGCTTTACCCCCATCCTGCTGAGCAAACTACTGCCCTATTCTGACCTTCTTCTGCCATGTTGTGCTTAAGCCTGCCGCGTTGAACGCCTTGACGGTCACCTGATGCTCGCCCTTGGGCAGTTTGTCCGAGCGGAAGCGAAACGTCTCCAGCGAGCTGTCAAATACTCCGTCGCCCGCCTCTGCCGCGAGCCAGTCGCCTTCGTTGATACGCACCTGCACGGCGGTCACTGGCACTAATTTCTGTAACACGAAGCCCGATACCTGCACCGCGCCCTCCGCATCTACCTGCACACCCTCTCGCGAAGACACCACAATCACCGGCTTGCTATTACACACGATAACCGGCTCGGAGACCGCCTCTGCAGACAGGGCGTCGGTAGCGTTAGATGGACGGTCAGAAGCTACTACTCGCAGGCGATACACCCCGTCTTTGAGCGATTTTGTGTCCCACTTGCGCGAGGTAGCGGAGGTTGGCGGAGCTGGCGGCGCAGGTTCGGCTGCTCTTTCTGCCCGTGTTTCTGCCTGAGTCTGCTGCTGCATCGCCGCGCGCACCTGCGGCAGTTCACGCTCCGCATTTGCCAGAATCTCTGCCTTGACCTCCGCAGGGATAGTTGGGTCGCTCTCTACCTGTCGGCGCAGGTCTGCCATCATCTCCGCCACGGAGGGAACATCCTCCCCTGAGGAAGGTTGCTGTCGCGCAGACTTTTGCTCCGACGGACGCGGCGAGGAAGTAGAGGAGCTTTTAGCCTGCGTTTGTATCTCCTGCCACTCGCGTTCACCTTCTAGCCGATAGTACACCCGATAGGTGAGGGTATCTTTATCAGGGTCTTCCGCCTGCCACTCGATGCTTTGCTCACCCGACAGCACTGCGCCCCCTCGCGGCGACTTCAGCGTCACACGCGGCGGCTGGTTCTGCGTGCGATAGTATAACGACACCGATTGTAAGCGTGGCGTTACCTGCGAATTGCGCGTGCGCAACACCGCACGGTACTGCACATAGCGCGCCGGCGGGCTGGTTGGCACGTCGCCCGGGTTGGTCAGCGCGCTACTCCACTCACTCCAGCTGGCGTCTGGTTCGGGTACGTTGCCACTGCGCGTGCTTATCTCGATAGAGGTTCCCTCAGGCGTCTCCGCTATCCAGTAGAGCGCACCCCACTGCGCGCGGCTCCTTGCATCATGTACCGGCGAGGTGTACGCGCCTTCACCGCCGTCAAGGCGGGCGGTATATATCTCACCACCGTTCACCGTGCCTAACCACAACGCATTGTGCCACCACACACCCGCCGCAAAGTCTACATCCAGTCGGTTCTCCACCAGATTCACCCGGTTATCAGGAAATATCTGGTACACAAAGCCGCTGCCAATGGCAAACATGCTGTCTTCAGGCGCAGGAATGAGCGCAAGGACAGGGTTCTCGGTACGCTCAATCACCGTTCTGATTCGCCCATCGGGATACAGACGCAGCAGCTGCGGGCGGTTTTGCAGCGCCACCAGCACCGAACCATCCTGCCAGACGGCAAGCGCGGAAATCGCCCCCTCTCCGAAGTCGCGTATTGCCTGGGCGCTGTTGTCGGGCAGGATGCGCCACAGCGTGGCGTTGTCACCCGTGCCTGCGTATACCGTACCGTCCCGCGCTATGGCAAGCGCGGTCACATGGTTCTGTCCGGTCTGTAACAGGGCGGATGCCTGTCCATCACGCCATTCGTACACCACGCCCGCGCCGCCTCCTGCGCCGATAAGCACTGAGTCTCCGGAGCGGCGCACCGCACAAACAGGGTAACTCTGCTCCAGCTGCGCAACCGGCTGGCACTGACCATCAGCAGTTACCCGGTAGATGCGACCGCGAGGCGAAGTTCCCGCTAGCCAACCCTGCGCGTCGGCAACCAGCCAATGCACCTCCAGCTCGGGCAGACGGCACAGCGACGACAGTTTGCCATCCGATGACAGGCGCAGGATATCTCCCTCATGACCGGTACCGATGAGCAAGGAACCGTCGCCCTCTGGCACAAGCGTCCACACAAACGGCTTACCAGTATCTACCGCGCGAGCGAGGGTAAGTGACAAGCGGACATCGCCTTCGGAAGTGGCGGTAGTGCGGTCAAAGAAGCCTTTTGCGAAATCCGCCTGTTCGGTTTGTGTCCACACCTGCGCGGTGCGGGCTACGGGCTTTTCCTCTCTCTCGGAGGGTTCGCGCGGAGGCTGCGCGCCTCCGGGCTGTGCTGCAGACGCCCCCGCCCCTGTCTGTGCAGGGCGCGCTCGTGTTTCCCGAGGCTGGGATAAGGTCACGCTCTCTGCAAAGGCTTGCACCTCTTCATCCGGTAGATAACTTTCCAGCGAGGCAGGTACGCCGCCCGGTATGCCGGGCGGCGCAGTATCAGGAGGCATCGGCTCTCCAGATGGCAAACGTGGCTCTACCGGTCGCGTTTCGGAGGAGTCGCGACGCTGTACGTTCAGTACAAGCATCTGCGAGCCGCTCAAAACCCATTCAGTGGGCAGCACCAGCTTCATCTCGTCACGCTCGAGGCGCAGCGCGCTGCTCTTGCCCGATCGCATCAGCGCGCCCATCGTGGGAGGCATCTGACTGAAACGCTCACCCCCGATGTTCACCGTCGATGTCGGCAGCAGCAGGCGCACTACCAGGTCATTATTGCGCTCGCGCTCAAGGAAGCGGTTTACCATCTGCTGTACGCTGGTGGGTGGAGCCTGCTCTGGCGTGCCGGTACGGATAACCAGACCGGGCATCACCACAAGAGAGGACTGTGCTCCACCGCGTACCTGCAGGGTATAACGTCCACTGCGCAGGCTCTGCGGAAGCGTCAGACTCACCTCGCGGGTAACGGGCTGACTACGATAAGGTTTCAGTACCACGCCTACCTGCACCGTCTCACCGGGTTCGTACCGCCCTTTGCGCACAAAAACTCGCTCGACGGTAGCGGTTTGGCGTCGGCTCTCGATGCGCACGCGCAGGTCCACGCTTTTCACCGCCAGCGGATAGAAGGGGTTTGCGGTCAGGATGTTCATCAGATTGTCCAGCTCGGAGGTAGCGCTACTGGCGATGTCCACGTCGTCGAACACCATGTTGTCTCGAGTGATAGTGCCGACCTCGTCGGCGTCCACCTTTAGCTGCACCCGCGCCAGCGAGTCGCCCGGGGTACCGCGTATCTGCGATAGCGTCTCGTAGGCGACCAGCGACACCAGCTGCCCGGTCAACAGGGGATGCTGGACTACCTGCGCCTGAAAGCGACGTTTCCGACCAGCGGGTATATCCTCGACATCCACCGTCACCGGAACCATTGCAGGACGCTTGCCCAATTCGCCCGCCACCGAGAACAGCCTGTCCTGCGTTGTCCTGCCCACCACGCTGACCGGAGCAGCGATTTTCACTGAGCGCGAATAGCTGGGTACCACATCGAATACATACGCAGTGGTGAGCGGGGCGTCTATCGCGCCGATGCCCATGAACGGGTGTCCGAAAATCAGCACACGGTTGCCGTCGCGGTAGGTTACAGTGCCGATTGCGCTCAGGTCTACGTCGCCTGTTGCCAGGGCAACTCCAACAGCCGAGCCGGGTTGCAGGGGCGGCACCTGCCTCGCCATATCCGCGGCGCGTCCAGCCGCAGGCATGACGAACATATTGTAGGGCTGAAGTAGCGCGTTCAGCCTCTGGATGCTTCGGGCAGAAAGACCGCTTGCCATGACCGGTACAGGCGGCCGCGTGAAAACCAGCTCTCCGGCGCCAGCAGGCGGAGCGTTATCTGGGGCAACGACTATGCGCTTGCCTCCGAAGATGACCGTTTGCGGTTCCGCTTGAGCCCTCGCCATACCTGCTGGCTCCTTGGGAAGGCGTGGGTCTAATGCTTCAAGCATGTCCTCGATGGGAGTTACGAGGCACTGAGGCTCTTTGGGAAACCCCCAGAAGGTCATCGATACCGCCCCAGCGAGCCGTCCGTTGATATAGATGGGGCTACCGCTCATGCCTGCCGCAATATTCACCCCGCGTGTGTTCAGCGGACCACCTGTCATTTTGATGAATATGAGGTCACGCCCGAAGTTTGCCTTGGGCAACACCCCCAGCACCTCTATCTCAAACCGCTCGATTTTCGTGCCGCGAAAGACAGTCAACCCGTAACCTTTCATGCCGGGCCTAATCTCGCGCACCCGCATAATCGGCGTCGAGGGTTGTGCAAGCGTTGAAGCTGTTACAACCGTCATCCACAGAGACAGCATGAACCAGAATAACCTTTGCATCGGACGGTGTTCCTCCGTGCCTTGTCTATTGCGGAATGCAGCAATGCTGTTGATCATGGCGAAGGTGTGCTCAACTCAGCAGGTATTCCAGAGCGACGCGCCTGCTCTGCCAGTTTTTCCGCGCTCGCCCTGTTGCGGTAGACGCCCAGTTGCACGCGGAACACCTTGCGCCCGTTTACCGTGTCGGTCACCACCGCACCGGGCAAACCCTTATCGGTTACCGAACGGAGGGTAGCATCGGCTTGCTCGCGACTGTCGAAGGCTCCCGATACGCGCACACGGTACAGAGGCTCAGATGAACCGCCGGGCGCAGAGGTAGCCGCCCCATCGCCAACCGGAGCTGGTTCACCGTCTAGCGGTTGAGGAACCTGTACGCCGCTGGGAGGGGGTTCAGCCTCCCTGGCTGGCTGCGACGGACGTGGCGCCCATAAGTTGGTTGGAGGTGGGGGCGCAGAGGGTTGCTCCTCCAGCGTAGTCGGAGGTTGAGGTTCCTCTGTCGAGGTTGTCTCATCAGGTGGAGAGCTGCCTCCCGAAGGTATCACCCGTACCGTGTCAGGCAGGCTGTTCGGATCGCGTTCCCGAATCTGTACCCCCTCCAGTTTAGGAGCGACCGGCGAAAACACTGGCGCAGGTGCGCTCGATATGTGGGGCGTCGGCGGCAAGGCAGACGACGGCGCGGATGAAACAGAGTCCGTAGCGTGTTGCCCTTCATTCAAACGGTGGAGCCACGGGCCAACCCAGTATGCTCCAGCGAAATAACACAACACCACACAGGCAGCACCAAGCAGCACAAATACAATGCGCTGCCACAAGCTGGACTGCTCATTACTGGCAGATGAATAACGCATGATATGTATCCCTCCCGCTCACTGACGCAAGAGGGGCAGTACCCTGCCCCTCATACATCATCCGTTTGCACTGCTCCTATGCGATGCCCGGTTCGGTGCGCAGCCGCTTAGTCACAGGACTTCGGGGGGTTGGCTCCTGTTGAGCCTCCGCGTCCTGCTCCACGCTGGGGTTTTGGGGGGGCGTTGCGCTCCAGGTACTAATCGCTTCCGCCGGCTGCGCCCCTTCCATCAGCGCAAGGAACTCCTCGCGCTCAATGGTCTCCTTTTGCAGGAGCACCCGCACAATTTCATCCATCTTTTCGCGGTTGGAAGAAAGAATCTCCATTGCGCGGCGGAAGCATTCATCGATGATGGCGCGGACCTCCTGGTCTATGGCGTAGGCAACCTCCTCGCTATAGTTACGGTCTTCCATAATATCCCGCCCCAGGAAGGGGTTACCGTGCCGTCTTCCAAAGGTGAGGTTGCCCAGCCTATCGCTCATACCGTACTCGCACACCATCGCGCGGGCGATTTCGGTAGCGCGTTCGAGGTCGTTGTTTGCGCCGGTCGTCGCCTCGTTATAGACGATTTTCTCCGCCGCGCGTCCACCCAGCAAGGAGGTGATTTCATCCAGCAGTTGCGCCCGTGTCAACAGGTAGCGGTCGCGCTCGGGTAGCTGCAGGGTATAGCCCAGCGCCCTGCCACGAGGCAAGATAGTAACCTTCTGCACCGGGTCGGCGTTAGGTAACAGCTCACCCACGATAGCGTGCCCTACCTCGTGGAAGGCTACCATCTCGCGCTCCTTTTCGCTAATGATTTTGCTGCGCCGCTCAGGACCAGCAATCACGCGCTCGATGGCGTCCTCGAAGTCCGACATATCGATTCGCTGCTTGTCGCGTCGCGCAGCCAGCAAAGCCGCTTCGTTCACCAGATTGGCGATGTCCGCGCCGGTAAAACCGGGCGTGCGTCGCGCCAGCAGCTCGGCGTCTACATCGTCGGCGAGCGGCTTGCCTTTCAGGTGCACCCTGAAGATGTCGCGCCGCCCGTTCACGTCTGGCGTGTCTACTACGATACGCCGGTCAAAGCGCCCAGGACGCAACAGGGCAGGGTCGAGGATATCAGGGCGGTTGGTGGCTGCAAGCAGGATTACTCCCGTGTTGGGGTCGAAACCATCCATCTCCACCAGCAGCTGGTTCAGCGTTTGTTCTCGTTCATCGTGCCCGCCGCCGAGTCCGGCACCGCGCTGGCGTCCTACCGCGTCGATCTCGTCGATGAACACCAGACAAGGACGGTTGGCTTTGGCGGTGTCGAACAGGTCGCGCACGCGCGACGCGCCCACACCCACGAACATCTCCACGAAGTCGGAACCGCTGATATGGAAGAAAGGCACGCCCGCCTCGCCAGCGATAGCGCGAGCCAGCAAGGTCTTCCCACAGCCGGGGGGTCCCAGCAGCAGGACGCCTTTAGGAATTTTCGCGCCCAGCGCCTGAAACTTCTTCGGGTTCTTGAGGAACTCCACAATCTCCTGCAACTCCTCTTTTGCCTCGTCGATGCCCGCTACATCCTCAAAAGTCACCTTGGGCACATTTTCGGATGCCCGCTTGGCGCGGCTACGCCCAAACGATAACGCCTGATTGCTGCCCGCTTGCATCTGTCGCAGGATGAGGAACCAGAAGAAGACCACCAGCACCAGGGGCAACACCATCGGCAGTAAACCCTGCAGAGCGTCCGAAAACACGGACCGACGGAAAGTAAAATTCACCCGTTTCTGTTCCAGCTTGCGGTGCAGGTCGGTGCGCGATTCGGGTGTATCGGGTAAAACGACGTAATAGCGCGATCCATCGTCAGTTTGGAACTGGAAGGTGTCCTTATCGAATTCGCCCTGCAGCACCCGGTCCTCTTCGAGCAGGTCCAGTAAACGCTTATACTTCACCTCTTGTGGCGAGTCGAAGGCGCGGAACGGTCCACCCCGCACGACCAGATAGAACGCCAGCCCCAGAAAAGCGAGCACCAGTATATTACGCAGGCTACGATTCAAGTCTTCCTCCTCCGAGCGCGTGTTTCATCTGCGCTACCGACGTTGGTATTATACCATATCGAAATCTGTGTATTGACACCTTTACCATCCCCCGCGAGGCTGAGCCCACAGGTGAAGGGCTCGCTCCGTTTCGGCAGTACAGCGCACCCGATGCGACAGACACAATCCCACCACCCATACAATGCCCTCTTCATCACACACCACGGGTATTCGTTGGCGCAGGCGAGCAGGCACCTTCCTGTCCACAAAGACATCTGAGAGCTTGCGATGCCCGGACAGCCCGATGGGTTGTATCCTGTCACCGCGTCTCCAATTTCTTGCCGTCAACTGTCCGCTGATCTTAGAAGCGTCGCACCACACTTCCCAATTATCTTGACGCCATCGCTGGGCGTCGGGTAACGCCGAATATTCGGTGAACACGGAGATTCCAGCAGGGGGAACAGGCGTCTCGCCGGGTATCTGCACCACCAATTCATACGCGACAGAAGGAACGTCATGTTTCAACCATACCTTCAGCGCACGCCCGCTGACCGCAACATGCATCCGCCCTCCGTGCAACGTAACCCCGGCGCGCTCGCCGGTACGTATTGCCTCGCGCAGTCGCTCTATCTGCTCGAACTCCAGCTCTTTGCCCCCTCCTTCAACTCGACGGGCGTGATGACGCGCTCGAACTCTATCTGCTCGTCAAGCCGCGAAAAACCAAGCGATTTCA
>JANWYZ010000143.1 GCA_025054895.1 bacterium
ATGTTGCCCTGCCACCTGTTTGCGCTCGTCCAGCGACCGACGCCGGGGTCGTACCAGCGTGCGCCGATATACAGCAACCCCGCGTCGCCGTCGTCACGATAGCCCAGTCGCCGACGAAGGTGTACGCAGTGCGCCAACCCGTTCGGCGAGTAGCTACTACTTGCTCGGCTTTTCGTCTTCCGGCACTTCGGGTGGCGGCTGCAGGGGAAGGCGGAAGTAGAAAGTGGAACCTTGCCCCTCCTCGCTCTCTACCCAGATAGTTCCGCCGTGCCGTTCAACCAGGTGTTTTACCAGGAACAAGCCGATGCCTGTACCGCCCGCTTCGCGCGTGTCGCGGTTGTCCACACGGTGAAACCGCTCGAAAATGCGGGGTAGATGGTCTTTGGGGATACCGATGCCCTGGTCGCTGACGCTGACCAGCACCGTTTCGCCCTCGGGCACGCCTTTCACACGAACCTCTCCACCCCGTGGTGAGTACTTGATTGCGTTGTTGATGAGGTTGGTCAGTATCTGGTCGATTTTGTCCTCGTCAGCGACGATGGTCGGGAAGTGCTCGGGGAAGTCCAGAATAATCTGGTGCTTGGTCGTGTAAGACTTCTGGATGGTTGCCACGCGCTCTGCCAGCGAAGGCAGGTCGATAGGCTTCGGGTTCAGCTGCAACGCTCGTCCCGATTCGATGCGCGACACGTTCAGCAGGTCGTCGATGAGCCGTTTGAGGCGGTCGGTTTCCGTGTCGATAATCTGCAGGAACTCGCGCTGTGTTTCTCGGTCATAGAAGCCATCAGTATCCTGCAGCAGGGTGGACACAAAGCCTTTGATGGAGGTCAACGGAGTGCGCAGCTCGTGCGAGACCGTCGACACGAAGGCGGTCTTCATGCGCTCCACGTTACGTATCTCGGTAATGTCGTTGAAGATAGCTACCGCACCGATGAGGTCGTTCTCTTCGTCGCCTCGCACGATGGCTGCCTGCACCTGAAAGATACGCTCTGCGTCGCTTTCATGGTCCTTCACGGAGATTTCAGCGGCGCCTTCGCTTTTTTCCGCCAATGCGCTTTCAAACAGCTCCTGCACCTTATCGATGTGAATGACTTCCTTATACGGTTTACCAATAACGTTCTCACCATTCTTGATACCGAAGATGCGCCGTGCAGAAGCGTTCATCTGTGTGATTCGCTCGTGCTTGTTCACCATCACCAGTCCAGCGTACAGGCTCTCGATGGTGTGCACCAGCTCTTCTTTCTCCTCTACCACTTCACGGTACATCTGTGCGCTGACGATGACCGCCGCGGCGTTGCGAGCGAGACGTTCCAGCAGACGCACATCTTCGTCGATAAAGTTACCACCATAGCGTTTGTTGAACACATGCACCACGCCGATAGTGATGCGGTCGATAACGCGGTTTTCCTCGTCGCGCTTTTCCACAATGAGGGGCGCGCTCACGCCGTTGCGGATATGCAGCAGCGCAACGTGCTCCTGCAGAGTGCGCGGGTCATTGACCGCATCATGAAAGATGATGGGCTGAGAAGAACGAAACACTTCACCGCTGATGCCCTGTGTGGCGCGCACCCGAAAGCTTTTGATTTCATCGTCGGTGAGACCGAAAGCCGGACGCACCGCGTACAGCTCGCCGCTCTCCCGGTCAAATAACATAAAGACGCACTTCTCCGCCTGCAGAATCATCGCGATGCGGTGTACCAGGCGTTTGAGGGTCTCTTCGAACTCGGTGATAGCGGTGGGTGTTTCTACTGTTTCAGCGGTGCTGCGATACTTTTGCTCCAGTTCCCGATAGCTACGCTGTAGCTCCTGTAAATCGCGCTCCAGCTTCGCGATATATCTATCTTTGTCTTCCAGGCTTTTCTGGAGTGCTTCTATCTGCGAGCGCAGTTGAAACACGTTATCCATAAGCGACCTTTACCTCTCCTGCTTCTGTACGGATGGGTTCCTCTGCACCGAAAGGATTATAACACACTACCCCTGCGGGTGCAACACTGCAATTTGCATCAACATCTACCGATCGTCCATCAAATCTTCCTCTCGGAAGGAGCCGGGGCTCCTGCTGTACTTCACCCCTCTTCCCCTGTACGGTAAAGGCGAAGGGAGGTTCGCCCTCCCCGGGAGAAGCGGTTTGTTCAGCTCTTGAGGAACTACCAATTAGTTAGGCGGTGCTTCCAGTATGATAGTTCCACAAATCGTTCAACTACGGTGATTGCAAGATATGCAGGAAATCGCGCGCTGCATCCATTTGCATCTCCACCTCACGCCGACACCATTGCCAGGCTTCTTCGTCGAGGTGGAACGTCTGCTGGATGTGGGGGGGCAGCTCAGGCATTGAGGCATGAGCCTCCTCGCTCCCGATGCTATGCGAGAGGATATCTCCCAAATATACCGCGCTGACATGGTGGTAGAAGGTCAGGTGTGTTGATGGAGTATGGTGGTGCTGCATCACCTCGGCGAAAACAGGAGGCAGGTTCCAGTGTTCCGCCATCATCGCTCCTACCTCACCGTGCGTCACGCCCAGTACCTCTTGCTCAACCGGGTATGCCTCTTCGAAGGAGGAGCAGCGTTCCAGCACAGCTCGGTACTGTTCGGGGAATGTCTGGCTCAGGAAAAGTATTCCCAGGTCATGCAATAAGCCCGCAAGGAACATCTCCTCACGCAAGATGAGGTCTTTGCGCAGATGCTTGGCAAGGGTGGAGGCTGCCAGTCCGGTTTCCAGAGAGTGCTCCCAGAAATGTTGTCGATTCACCGGACAGTTCGCGCCGTGACGTAGCAATAAACGTACGGTAGCGACGCCTATTGCCAGATTGCGGATAGTCTCAAACCCCAGCAAAATGACCGCATGGGAGAGAGTGGTGATGCGGCGTGGGAAGCCGTAGCGAGCGGAGTTCACCAGACGCAGCACCTTCGAGGAAAGCACCTCGTCCATGCCGATAACCTTCTGCAGCTCCTGCGCCGTGCAGTTCTGGTCGTTCGTCAGCTCCATGACTTTGGTAATGACCGCAGGTAGTGGAGGCAAGCGGTCGAGACTTTCCCGAACAGCTTCCCTCAACGCTTCTGGCGCTATACCCTTTCCGGATACAGGCTTTAGTGCAGGCTCGTTCATTGTCTCTCCTTCCCTCCTAGGCAGCGCACGCCGACGCATGGTCAAACAGGTCAGCAACCTCCAGTATCAGCGCGACTCGTCCATCGCCCAGGATGGTTGCGCCAGAAACCCCGCTAATCTCCCCGAGATAGCGGCTCAGCGATTTGATTACTATCTCCTGCTCCCCAATCAGGTGGTTGACCACCAGCCCAAGCTGCCTCTCTCCCAATCCCACCACCACGACGAACATCGGTTCCCTGCCCCGACAGAAAGAGCTTGCGGAGTCTTTGCCGTAGAAGTGCGCCTGTAAGCTCACAAGAGGCAAGGTGCGTCCTCGCAATACGATAGCCGGGCGTCTACCCACAAATTGCACCATCTCGGGCTGAATCTTCAGCGTCTCCAGCACAGAGCTCAACGGGATGGCGTACACCTGTCCAGCGACACGCACCAGCAACGCGCGGATAATCGCCAGCGTCAGCGGCAGGCGTATCGAGAACCGGGTACCCTTGCCGGGAACACTTTCCAGGTCGACAAGCCCACCGACACGCTGGATGTTGCTGCGTACGATGTCCATGCCCACGCCGCGTCCCGACACTTCTGTCACCTCTTTGGCGGTGCTGAAGCCCGGTGCGAAGATGAGGCTTAGCGCCTCTTTGTCGCTGAGGCGTTCCGCCGCCTCTCGCGTCAACACCCCTTTGCGTATCGCTACCTCGCGCAGGTGGGCAGGGTCCATTCCCTTGCCGTCATCCTCTATCTCGATAAGGATGTAGTTCTCCTCGTGCCGTGCGCTCAGGCGGATGGTTCCCTGTCGGGGTTTACCCAGCGTCTCGCGCACATCCGGAGGTTCGATGCCGTGATCCACGCTGTTGCGTAGCATGTGGATTAAGGGGTCGCTGATAATCTCGATCACCGAACGGTCGAGCTCGGTTTCCTGCCCTTCCATAATCAGTTTGACTTCCTTGCCGAACTTCTGGGCGAGGTCGCGTATCATGCGCGGAAATCGGTTAAAGACATGCTCGATGGGCAACATCCGGGCCTTCATGATGTGTTCTTGCAGTTCGTCGGTGATGCGCCCGATGTGTCCCGCCGCTTCCAGCAGGCTGTCCACCAGCTCATCATGCTGGAAACGTGCTTCGAACTCGCGCCCCAGCTGCGCCACGCGCGTGCGGTCAATCACCAGCTCGCCCACCAGGTTCAGTAGCGTATCCAGTCGCGCCACGTCTACTCGTACTGTCTGTGAAGCCACCGGCGCACGACCGGAGCCTTTTTCGCCATCGCCAGAGGCTATTGGGGGAGCAGCTGGCTGCGTATGTTTTGCTTCCTCTGGAGATTGCCCGGCAGGGATAACGGGCGCGGCTATAGATGCTGCAGTCTGGGTCGGCACGGGTTCAGCGCTTTTCTGCCAGGGGGATACCTCTACCTCGCGAATCTCGCTAATCTGCAGCAAAATCTGACGCAGTTCCTCTACCGCTTTGTCTGTGGCTACCAGCAGTTCGAACGAGAGGTCAAACTGCTCGTTATCCAGGGCGTCCTCGTCAGGTTGCGAGGCGATTACTGTGCCCTTGTTGGCGTCGATAGTCTGCAGCACCATCAGGGCGCGCACCGATTTCATCAGGGTATCTTCTGCCAGACGCACTGTTAGCCGATACACGCTGAGCCCGTTATCGATGGCGGTGAGCGCAGCTTCGCGCTGGTGTTCCTGCAAAACCATTGCCGTTTGCGAAGCCTTCTGCGGTGCGGCTGCGGTCGCTGCGTCGTCGTGTACGGGCGCTGCGTCGTTCAAGATATCGCGCAGGCTGCGCACCAGGTCGTCACAAGCGATGTTTGAGGTGCCGCCCTCCGCAATCTGGTCTCGCATTGCCTTAAGGGTATCCAGCGCGTCGAACAGGCGGTTCACCATCTCTGTGGAAACGCCGATCTCTCCTTTGCGCAGCGCGTCGAACACATCTTCCATAGCGTGCGTGAGCTCGCCCATCGCCGTGAAACCCATTGCCCGCGAAGAGCCTTTCAGGGTATGGGCAGCACGGAAAATCTCATGCAAGACGTCCTCGGAAGGCGACTGTTCAAGCAGCAGGATGTCTTGCTCGAGGATGTTAATCTGCTCCGCAGCCTCTTCCAGAAAGAGAGCGATATATTCGGTAGTATCCATCATACGCAACCTCGCCAACGGGAGTCTTTGTCGGTCAGGCTTGCTAACGCTGCGCCGCTAAATCTGCATGTTTTCAACCACTTTTTCTACATCCAGCAACAGTACCAGCCTGTCGTTAATCTTGCCCAGCCCGCTGATGTAGTCCGCGCTTTCAGTGCCAGCCATCTGGGCAGGAGGCTCAATCTGCTCCTCGGGCAGTCGCAGGACCTCGGAAACCGCGTCGACAATCATGCCAATACTTTCGCCGTTTACCTCCACTACGATGATGCGCGATTGCGCGGTCTCTTCCTGGGCAGACAGTCCGAGGCGTGCGCTCAGATCCATCACCGGCACGATGCGCCCTCGCAAGTTAATCACTCCGCGCATGTAGTGCGGCGCACGTGGCACGAAGGTAATCTCCTTCATGCGGATGATTTCGTGGATGTACGAGATGTCAATGGCGTATGTCTCATTACCCAAACGAAATGCGACCACTTGCCGTTCGGCGGTGGATGTCATGGTTGCTGTACTCATACAGAGCGCCTCCAAGCTCGTGATGGGTTACTGGTAAAATCTTCGGTCTTTGGAGGCTGGTTTTGTAGGGGGAAAAGATAGCCGGCGCTACGCGGCAGAGCGTTCAGAATCGGACGAGATGCTGGGCAAGTATATGCGAAAAGTTGTGCCCTGCCCGGGGGCGCTTTGCACCATAATATGCCCGCCGCTCTGTTTGACGACGCCATAGACGACCGCCAATCCCAACCCGGTACCCCGTTCACCTTTGGTGGTGAAAAACGGTTCAAAGATGTGTTCCAGATGCTCTGGAGCGATGCCGGTTCCGGTATCGCTTACCGAGAGCGTCACGTACTCGCCCGCCGGCACACCGGGCATGGATTGCACTGCGGTTGCATCCAGTACCACGTTCTCGGTTTTTATAGTGAGCACACCGCTGGTGGGCATCGCGTCGCGGGCGTTAATAGCCAGATTCAGTATAATCTGCTCGATTTGCACAGGGTCTGCTTTGACCGTTTTCAGCGCAGGGTCGGTGATAATTCTCAACTCCACCTGCTTGCCCACGAGGCGGTTCAACAGTGGCGTCAGGTTATGAATCAAGTGGTTCAGGTCGATAATCTGCGGTGTAAGCGTCTGCCTCCTGGCAAAAGCCAGCAGATGCCTGACCAGCTCGGCGGCGCGGTTTGCTGCATCCAGTATGCGCTGTACGTCCTCTGCAGCAGGATGCCCCTCTGGCAGCCGTGCAAGGGCTATATCAGCGTAGCTCATGATGGCGGTGAGCAGGTTGTTGAAATCATGCGCGATGCCTCCCGCAAGACGCCCGATGCTGTCCAGCCTCTGCGCACGCAGCAATTCGGCTTCCAGACGCTTGCGCTCAGTGATGTCTACATCCATGCACACTATTTGCACCCTGCCGTCGCCCAGCCGCACAGGAAACAGGGAGGAGATGATATAACGAGGCGCGCCGGAGGTGGTCTTCGTCTCCCACTCACGCAGCGGCGCAGGATGCCCCGTCTGTGCAATACGTGTTAACATCTGCTCAAACTCTCTGGCGTCTTCTTGGGACAGCAGAAAATCGCCTAACCGTTTGCCCAGTGCCTGCTGCTCGGTGAAGCCGTAGAGGTCTTCCGATGCCTTATTCCAGAACAGCACTCGCCCATCGAGGTCGTAGCCCTGTATGGCTACCCCCGGCGCGTTGTTGATAAACTGGTGCACCTGGGCGTACGCATGTTGCAGCGCTTCCTCTGCCTGTCTTCTTTCACTCACGGAAGCAGCCAGCACCAGCGCGGACACAGTGGTCACCGCCAGAAACACCCATAACAGCGCGATGCTCTCCTGCAAGCCAAAGCTGGCGAACGGACCTCTTCCAATTACTGTCATCCACACACTGCAACCGGCTGCCACGAAGTTCGCCGCCGTTGCGCCGTACTGCTCGAATCGCAGCGACGCCCAGATGAGCAGTGGAAACACCGTAAACACTAAGGGATAGGGTGTTTCCATTTGTGTAGAAGGTATCCATCCGCCGAAAGCCGCCAGCGTAACGACACAGGTGGCTGCCAGCATCAGGATGAACTCCAGCAGATAGCTCATCTGCCAGCGAGGCAAGCGGCTCCATACCAGCAGCAAAGGCGCTGCCAGCAAATTGCCCATCACATTGCCTAGCCACCATGTTAACCACACTTTGGGGAACGTCGCCCAGCCAGCCGCTCCAGCAAGACAAAGGCTTCCCACTCCAATAGTTGCGCTGGCGATGGTGCTGAGCAATGCCGCCCACAGGAAGAGGCTCCATACGTCTCGAAGCCGTCGCAGGGAGGGGTCAAACTGCGCTACGTGTTTCAGCAGAAATGCGCCCAGAAAGGCTTCCAGGGTATTACCAAGCGATGCCGAGAAGGCGACCCACACAGGCACAGGAGAGGTAGCAACGGTGAGGAAAGCCCCTGCCGCTACGCCCGGAAGCAGCGCATAGCCGCCCAGCAGCACCGCTGCCAGCGATAGCCCGGTAGGCATCCAGATAAGGGTAGCGTTGCCCTGCACAACCGCAAACAGCAAACCCAGCTTCGCCGTACCCACATAGAGAATAACCAGCAGGGCGTTCCACAGCGACAGGCGCCATATCGAAGCATATTGACGTGACCGTGTTTGCCGCAACTTGCTGCTCCCTCCGCTTCACGGCTACACACGAGTAAGTCGCCCGCTCCTGCGAA
>JANWYZ010000144.1 GCA_025054895.1 bacterium
GCCGCCGTCAACGCCACAGGCTCATCCACCGCCCCTACCCCCAGCGCGCTGGCAACCGCTACTCCGCCAGAACCTGTTAAGCCCAGCAACACCTCTTCTTCAGCAAAGATTTGCAATATCTCCTCGAACAGTTCCTTCGCACGGGAGAGCGGGCGAGCGTGCACTCGACGGATGGGAAACCGTTGCAGGGAGCCATCGGGGAAGCAAAGCACCGCTTTCACTGTATCCGAGCCGATATCTAAGCCCGCGCGAACCATACCATCATCCCCCCTCTGAGGCATGTCAAGTATGATACTTTATTAACTATACTAAGTATATCGTATTGGAGAGCAGATGTCAATATTCTCTGAAGGCATACGAAAAATGGGGCAGAGCCGTTGGGTTTGGCGGTCGCGGCGGAGCGCGACTGCCCAAGATTGTCATGCTGAGCGCCAGCGAAGCATCTCGGAGTGTCGACGCCAAAAGTGATTCTTCAGCGCGCTCAGAATAACAAAGCAAGACGACAAAAAGTTCTGGAGGGCGAGGCTCCTGCCGAGCCGTTTACGTGGTCCCGACGGAGCGCGACCCTCCAGTGGCACGCGCATCTTGCGCGTGGTTCATGGCGAGACGCCCATGCCATATCAGAACACCTTTCAGGTCTGGCAAAGGGATAACGTCATCCGATGCCCGCCGCTGTGATTTACTGGAGGGTCACGCTCTGTCATAACCTTGTGGATGTAGTTCGTACAGAAGCTTGACCTGGGAGGGCATTGTCTTGAATGAAGCGAACCGTAGTAAGTATCGGGCGTATCCCAACGGAGGAGGGTATCACGACATGAACAATCTGGCATGCGTGCTGGTAATCGGATTGTCCTTTTGTGCTGCATGGGCGCCAGCCGCGCCTTCGATCACCCTATCTGACCTTCTAAAACAGATGGTAGACCTCGACGCGCTCAGCGTAAAACCTTTGCCCGGCGAACGGTGCGAGCAAGCGTCCAGCTACGACCGCGCCAGCCGCATCGTGGACGGCAAGAAAGCGGACTGGTTTGCCAACGGAGACGCCGGTCATTATATTCGTATCGAGGAGCGCGACGGGCGCAGGGAGATGGTGATGGCGGATGTACGGGGACCGGGCGCGATGGTGCGTATCTGGTCAGCGAATCCGAAGGGCATCCTGCGCGTTTACCTTGATGGTGCAGAGAAACCGGTAATAGAAAGCGAGTTCGCGAAGCTGTTCGATGGCTCGCTGGGCTATCCGTTTATACCCCCGTTTGCCGGGGTACGTTCCAGCGGGGCAAACCTCTACTTTCCTATCCCCTTCGCACAGCGGTTGCTGGTAACCGTAGAAGGCGGTGAAGGGATGTATTACCACGTGAACTATCGCCTTTATCCACCCCAAACGCAGGTGGAGAGATTCTCGTGGCAAGCGGTGGAGCGCACACGCCCAGTGGGCGAACAGGTTGCAAAGCGGCTGGCAAAGCCTTATGAGACGTGGCGTGCGCCATCCGGCTCACAAACCCATTCCATCCGCTGGAGCATTCCGCCGAACGGCTCACGCGCGCTGAACCTGCGGGGACCGGCGCGTATCGTGGCGATAGAAATGAAGCCGGGGGCAAAGGATTTGCAGAAGGCGTTACGAACAGCGGTGCTGGAAATCACATGGGATAATGCTGCGTCACCCTCCGTGTGGTCGCCACTCGGCGATTTCTTCGGCACAGGACCGGGCTTGAACCCGTTTCAGGCGCTACCTTGTGGGGTGTTGGAGAACGGCACGATGTACAGCCACTGGGTGATGCCATTTGCCCGACAGGCGGTGTTGCGGGTGCGTAACGAGGGCGACGAGGCATTGAATCTGTCGGGTAAAGTGGTGGTGCAGCCCATCCGCTGGAGTAGTTCCCTCCTCTACTTCCATGCGCAGTGGCATACAAAATACCCCATCAGCACCCGCCCTATGCGCGACTGGACAATGGTAAAGGCACAGGGAACAGGTCGATTTGTGGGTGTAGCTCTCAGCGTTGCCAATCCGGTGAAGGCATGGTGGGGCGAAGGGGATGAGAAGTTCTACGTGGACGACGAACAGTTTCCCAGCACCTTCGGAACTGGCTCGGAAGACTACTTCGGTTACGCATGGTGCAACCCTGCGCGGTTCACTCACGCCTACCACAACCAGCCCCGCGCCGACGGACCGGCAAACTACGGGCACGTGTCCAATAACCGCTTCCACCTTATCGACAACATCCCCTTCCAGAAAGGCTTCCGCGGCGACATCGAAATCTGGCACTGGGCTGAGGCCAGGGTGAGCTACAGCGCAATCGGCTACTGGTACGGCGACCGTCTATCGGGCGTGGAGGACCCCCCCACAGTGAAGCAGAGGTTGCCTGTAACACTGCCCGATTGGCCCGCTTTTCGAGAGCCGGATGCGATTGAAGGAGAGAAGGTGGCTATATTACGCCGAACCGGCGGCAACGTCACTACACAGGATATGGAAGGCTTCGGCGAGGCATGGAGCGGCGCGTCGCAGCTCTGGTGGACAGGCGCACAACCGGGCGACGTACTGGAGCTGGGTTTTGACGTGGAAAACGCGGGCACTTATGAGCTGATTGTCGCGATGACCAAAGCGGTGGATTACGGACAGTTCCGCCTGTCGGTCAACGACACGCCGGTCGGTGACGTGATAGACCTGTTCAACAACGGGGTTATCCATACGGGTAAAATCAGCCTGGGAAGGGTGACGTTGAAGCAGGGGCAAAACGTGTTGCGTGTGGAAGTGGTTGGCACAAACCCTGCCAGCACAGGTGACCGCTATATGTTTGGCTTGGACTTCATCAAGATAGCGCCAGTGCCGTAGATTACGGGTTCTGTTCGTCGATCTGGTTTGCTGTTTCCAGCAGCAGGGGAATTCGTTTACCACGTATGCCCCAAAGGGGTTGGGCGTCCAGGCCAAAATAAGCGTGGGCAAGGCTGTCTCTTAAGCCAGCAATCCCACGCCACGGGCGCGAATCGCTTCGTCCTCCACTATCGCTCTGGCCGACGGCTTGAGCGCGCTCTCCATTGTCCACCCTGCAACGCCGCACGGACTCTGGAAAGAACTTGACCTGTTTTTCTGGCGTTCGCAGGCAACCCTTTTTCCAACGGCGTATATGAATAACTGCCGAGTAACGACAGGAGGTGCGTAGATGGCTTACTGGTGGCTTCTGGTGCTCTGTTTGCTGATTGGCGCCACGCTGGGAGCGTCGGCGCAGCAGGTGTTGTTCGACTTCGAACATGAAGCGCAACTGCAGCCCCTCGTACGGAACAACGTGCAGGCGCAACGGGTATCGGCGGGGGGAAAGCTTTCAGGACGCGCGCTGGAAGTGGAGTTCCATCCAGCAGAATGGCCCAACGTGATGTTCCGCCCTGCCCAGCCGTGGAACTGGACGGGAGCAGGCGCGCTCGCCATAGATATCCATAACCCCAACCCTGAACCGGTGTGGCTGGGCATCCGCGTGGACGACGACCCTCGCGCCGACGGCTGGAACCACTGCCGACAGGCGACCACCACCATCGGAGCAGGAGAGACGCAAACCTACGTGGTGCCCCTTGCTTTTAACCCGATGGACTACGGTATGAGAGGGTTACCGCCTCTGGTGCAGGGCGGCGGTGTCCTGCTGGGAGTAACCAACCCGCATAAGCTGAACGTGAACCATATCGTCGCGTTTCAGGTGTTTCTGCATCGCCCGCCCAAGCCGGTCAAGCTACAGATAGACAACATCCGTCTGATAGAAGGCAGCGCGCCCGTCAAGGGCATCGTCGACCGTTTTGGACAGTGGGCGGGCGGCGATTGGCCAGGTAAGGTGAAGAGTGAGGATGACCTGCGACGAAGACGCCAGCAGGAGGAACAAGAGCTGAGGTGGATTCCAGCGTTGCCCGACCGCGACGAGTACGGAGGCTGGAAGAGCGGCCCCAAACTGCAGGCGACGGGATACTTCCGTGCCGCTAAACATGGAGGCAAATGGTGGTTGGTGACGCCGGCAGGTACGTTATTCGTCTCGCTGGGGATGGACTGCGTGCATACCGGCGACGCCACCTTCATCGCTGGGCGTGAGGAGATGTTTACCTGGTTGCCAGAGGAAGGCAGTGCACTGGCACGGCACATCGGTTATCACTCCGGCATCCACTCAGGACCGGTAAAAGAAGGCAAGACGATTAACTGGTATGCCCTCAACTTACAGCGCAAGTACGGCGAGAACTATAAGCCCGTGTGGATGGACGTGACCCTGCGCCGCCTGCACTCATGGGGCTTCAACACCATCGCCAACTGGTCGGACTGGGATTTCCACCGCAACGGCAAGGTACCGTACGTGGGTACAGCGCACGTCGGAGGCGACCACGCGCGCGTCGCCAGCGGCAACGACTACTGGGGCAAAATGCATGACCCCTTTGATCCCCGATTCGAGCAGAGCGTGCGCAACGCCCTGCGCCCGGTCACCCAGCGCATCGGCGACGACCCGTGGTGCATCGGCTACTTCGTGGATAACGAGCTGAGCTGGGCAGGCACAGGCGAAGAGGGCGGTCGTTATGGACTGGCGTACGGCGCGCTACAGGAAGACGCAGCAAACTCGCCAGCCAAACGCGCCTTTGTGCAGCAGCTGCGCCAGAAGTACGAGCGAATCGAACGCCTGAACGCCGCATGGGGCGCGTCCTTTACCAGCTGGGAGGAGCTGGAGAAGCCACAGCGATTGCAACCGCCGTCTAACGACGCCCGCAGGCAGGATTTCGCTGAGTTCGTCAAAAGCCTGGCAAGGCAGTACTTCCGGACGGTGCGCAACGTGTTGAAAGAACTCGCCCCGAACCACCTGTATCTCGGCTGTCGGTTCGCATGGTATGGACCGGACGCGGTAGAGGCGGCGGCGGAGTACTGCGACGTGATTAGCTTCAACATCTACGCCCCGCGTGTGGAGCGCGAGCGGTACGCCATCGTAGAAAAGCTGGACAAACCCGCCATCATCGGCGAGTTCCACTTCGGCGCGCTGGACAGGGGCATGTTTCATACGGGGCTGGTGGCGGCAAAGGACCAGCAAGACCGCGCCCGTATGTACAAAGACTACCTGACCAGCGTGTTAACGCATCCCAACTTCGTAGGCTGCCACTGGTTCCAGTATAACGATCAGCCGCTAACAGGACGCTGGTTCGACGGTGAAAACTACAATATCGGCTTCGTGACCATCACCGACACACCATATCCTGAAATGGTGCAGGCAGCGAGGGAGATACACGGGGAGGCGTATCGCATTCGTTCCGGGACGGCAAGGTAGACTGCCCTTGCCTTCCGCCCGTAGCCGTGCTATACTTTTTAAGGACGTGCCCGGGTGGCGGAATGGTAGACGCACGGGACTTAAAATCCCGGGCCGCAAGGCGTGCGGGTTCGAGTCCCGCCCCGGGCACGAGGGACGGGCAATATGCTGGTGAGGAGGAGCCATGCCACAACCTGAAGCGCGAGACGCCGTCATTATGGAGCCGCCTGTAAAGACGGCGGACCCCCTTACAGAGGTCGAGCAGTTGCTCGAACGTGCAGCACAGATGGACCAATCTCTTCCCCAACAGGAGACTCAACCGCAGATGTTGCGTTCAGAACAGTTTGATGTGGATGTGACTTTCATCGGTGCAGGACCGGGCGGGTACGTAGGAGCGATTCGCGCCGCCCAGCTCGGCGGGCGAGTAATGTGCATCGAGAAGGAGCATCTCGGAGGGTGTTGTCTGAACTGGGGATGCATCCCCACCAAGGCGATGATCGCTGGAGTGGAGCGCTATCAGCAAGTGAAGCATGCAGAGGCATTCGGCATCAGCACAGGAGAAGTCAGCATCGACTTTGCCAAACTGATGGCGCATAAAGAGAAGGTGGTTTCCACCCTGCGCAACGGCATCGCCAGCCTGTTCAAGAAAAACGGTGTGCGCCATGTGGAGGGCACGGGGCGTATCGCAGGTCATCATACGGTCGAAGTGGTCAAGTCCGATGGCTCGAAAGAGACCATTCGCACCCGAGCGATAGTGATTGCCACTGGCTCCGCGCCGGTGCGCCTGCCGATACCCGGACTGGAGGGCGAGGGAATCTGGACAAGCGACGACGCGGTGTCGGCGAAGGAAGTTCCGCCGCGCATGGTAATTATCGGTGCAGGAGCTATTGGTTGTGAGTTCAGCTACATCTACAACGGTCTTGGCTGCAACGTAACGGTCGTGGAGATTATGCCCCAGATTCTGCCCAACGAGGACGCCGACATCGCCGCCGAACTGCAACGCAGCCTCACGCGACAGGGCGTTCGCTTCCTGCTCAACTCGCGTGTGACGCAAGTCAAACACAGCAAGAACGGCGTCAAACAGGTGATCGTGCAAACCGAGAAGGGGGAGGAGAGTATCGAGTGCGAGGTAGTGCTGGTAGCGGTCGGGCGGCGCGCCGTGCTGGACGGACTGGGGCTGGAAACGGTGAATGTCAAAACGCATGAGAAGGGCATTGCCGTCAACGACAAGATGGAAACCAGCGTGCCGGGTATTTACGCTATCGGCGATGTCACCGGACGTATCCAGCTGGCGCATGTGGCGTCGATGGAGGGTATCGTGGCGGCAAGCAACGCAATGGGGCAAGAGCGACGCATGAACTATCGCGCGGTGCCCAGCTGCGTGTACACCGTGCCGGAGGTAGCGTCGGTAGGTCTCACCGAGCAGCAGGCGCGTGAGCAGGGATATGATGTGCGCGTGGGTAAATATGCTTTTCGCGGATTGGGTAAGGCGATGGCGATGGGCGAACGCGAAGGGCTGGTGAAAGTGGTCTCTGAAGCGCGTTACGGCGAGATACTTGGCGTGCATATCGTGGGACCGCACGCTACCGACCTCATTGGCGAGCCGGTCACTGCCATCCAGCTGGAAAGCACCATCGAGGAGATGACCCACACCATCCACGCCCATCCAACCCTTACCGAAGCGCTGCTGGAAGCGTACGAAGACACCGAGAGGATGGCTATCCACAAGTGAGCAGCGAGATGGAAGGCGACGAGAGCAGACAGGGCCCGGCACGACGCGCACTGGTAGTGGGATTGCGCTTGCCGCCGGATATGATGGACCGTGCGGAGTACATCGCGGCGCTGTCGGGAGCGTCGCTTAAGGGCATGTTCCGCCGGTGGATCAACCATGAGCTGCAGCGCGACCCCCGCTGGAGCTCCGGGGTGATTGAGTGGAACGAAGCGAACGCGAGGCGCGCCCCTACCTGCGCGGCAGTGTACCGATTCCGCGATGGGCAGTACCAGGTGCTCTATGTGGGTTTTGAACCGCAGAACCTTCAACAGCGACTGCTGGAGCACTGGCGTGAGCAGGATGTTCCGGACGCCCGCTATGTGAGCTATCTGCCCGTAACCAGCTCGGCCAAAGGTAAAGAGGTGCAGCAACGCCTGATCGCTCGCACCAAACCTGTTTACCAGACGCAAGAAGACAAAGAGGATGAAGAGGACTGAGAAGGAGCAACGCCCAGCGAGAACCCTTATGTCAACGAGGTGTGCCGTGAAAACCGCTCATCTTTTACTGATACTGATTGCGCTTGTGCTGTTCAGCGCGTGTGCGAAAAAGCCTTCCGCCCCCACCTCTGGCGAGGCTACGCCGGAAGCAAAGAAGAGGCTGCGAGCGGCGATGGTTACCGACATCGCAGGCATCGGCGACCGCTCGTTCAACGAATCGGCGTGGCGCGGGCTCCAGCGGGCGGAAAAAGAACTGGGAGCGGAGATACGTGTGCTGGAATCCGCCAAGCTGCCCGACTACGAGCAGAACCTGCGCCTGCTGGCGCAGCAGAAATACGATGTGGTGGTCGCCGTCGGCTTCGCGATGGAGGACGCCCTGAAGAAAGTAGCTCCACAGTTCCCGAACGTCGTTTTCGCTATTGTGGACGGCAACGCGCCCGACCTGCCCA
>JANWYZ010000145.1 GCA_025054895.1 bacterium
ACATCTATTCGGAGGGGAAAGAGCCCCACAGGAGCGTAGTAAGCGGTTCCTCTGACTTCCGCCATTGCTCTGGATTTCAGGATATCCGTGACCGCAGGCAGGAAGTTGTCATCTCGGAAACGACACTCTACGTGCTGGCGCGGCTCCACTTTGGTATAAAGCATGAAGACGTAAGGGATTCTGTGGATATTGACACTCTCAATAGTGCCTACTATGGAGGTGTGCGGAACGCGAATCTGTTCGGACTGCTCGCTCACCTGCTGCCTTATCTGGTCGTTGATTTGGATGCAGCGCTGACCATGCTGAACAGAGTAGACTATCCCCTGACGAGGGGCACGGATAACCTCAGTGTAGGCTCTATAGAGGTCAACGGACATCGTTGGGCGCGGAGCCCGGGCGATGATACTGGACAGGTCTTCGAAGACTTGTGCGGCGAGGGGCAGACGCTCGCCGCCTCGCCCCCAAAAGGTTGGCTCTACGCACATTACAATACTGCCGGACGCAACCTGCACGACAGGGATGTCAACGCGGGGACTCTCCTGACTCGTAATTTCACGCGCCAGTTCTCGTATCGCCCTGCAGAAGCAGTTTGCAAGTTGGCTGACGTCGCCCAGGTCGACCTGATCTCCCTTTGTTCCGACTGCTATCGTCAGCTCCTCCATTTTCTATCGCCTCCGCACGGATATCCTACACTAACGTTAATATACGCAAGATCCGTGCCGAATTATGTATTTTCGTGAATTTTTTGCAAAATCCTGTGCTATTCGATTTTTCGCTCCGCCCTGAATGACTATCCGACCCGAGGTTGTCCTAAAAATCGGTGGAGTAGTCCAGCGGCGAGGCGGGAAATTGGGGTAATGGACAGTCTGGTTCGTCACGTAGCCTGCTCCGCGAGGGCAGGCGATGCGTGAAGGCTTCCCCCGATTGAAATCGGGGGCTATGGTAGTATAAAATCCGCCTGCGCGGATTGGGCAACCTGAGCGCCCGTTGTCGCTCTGAGCGTTGGCGAAGGGGCTCAGATGCTTCGCCTTCGGCTCAGCATGACAAGGGGAACGGCTCGGCAGGAGCCTCGCCCTCCAGACTGTTTGTCATTCTGAGCGTCAGCGAAGAAACTCGTTTGCGTATTGCAGGGAGATGCTTCGCTTGCGCTCAGCATGACAGGGGGACGGCTCGGCGGGAGCCTCGCCCTCCAACCCGTCTGTCACCCTGAGCGTTGGCGAAGGGGCTCAGATGCTTCGCCTTCGGCTCAGCATGACAACACTGCCGAATCGCACTCCGGCGCGACCGTCCAAAACCAACGGCTCGGACCCGTTTTTCGTATACCCTCATCCGACTGGCGGCTGTGCGCTCGTAGAACGGCTTGGGGTGGTCTTCGTTATGTTCACAAGAAAGGTTGACAAATGTCTACTTCACATCTGTACAGGGTGGAAGGAGGTGATTGTGGTGGAAGTGGAACGCGAGGCGAAGCTGTTTGAGGCGGGCTCCTATCCTGATAAAGGGCTGGAGGTGAACGAAGAGCAGCTGCAGGCATTAGTAGAAGGCTTCACCGCGCCGGTTCCGCTAATGGTAGAGCACCTGTCGCATGGGTGGCGGATTGGTCAGCTGAAACAGCTGTGGCGGCGGGGTAAGGAGCTGTTCGGACGGGTGACGCTACTGCCGGAGGCGGAGGCGTTGCTGAAGCGGCTGGGCATTCGCGGAATCAGCGTGGCGGTGACGCCTGACGTAAAGCGCATTGTGGAGGTATCGGTGACGGCGACGCCGCGCGTGGCGGATGCGCGTCTATTGAGCTCGGGCGCGGTGGCTTTTTCGGGGGAGATACTTTTGACGGAGGTGACCGCATTGGAACAGGACATGGAAGCGTTGCGGCAACGGGCGGAAGCAGCAGAGTTTGCCCTGCGCGAGCGGCAGGTGGAGGAGAGCTTACAGAGATGGGTTCGGCAGGGGAAGTTGACGCCGGCGGTGCGCGAGATGGCGAAGACATTGCTCTTGCAGGGCACACAGGTGGTAACTTTTGCGGGTAGCAACGTCAGCGTGGCGGAGGTGTTCGCCCGTTTTGTGGAGGCGCTGCCCCCGACGGTGCGTTTTGGCGAGGCGGCGCCTGCAGGTGAAGAGGAGCATATACTGAGCGTGGAGGAAGAGGCGTTCCTGCGCAGGTACTGGGGTGACCTATCACCCGAGCAGATTGCCCGTTATCTTTCGGGAGGAAGGAGGCGATAGAGGATGCCAGCATTGACAGGCGCGTATGACCCTCAGGACAAGCCGGGCGAGCTGGTGAGTTACAGGGTAGGCGCAAACGCTGTGATACACAAGGGTGCGCTGGTAAGCGTGCGCAACGACGGTTACGCCTACCCCTCGCGCAGCGGCGCGAGCAGTGATGTGTTTGTAGGTGTGGCGTTCGAGAGCGTGGATAACACAGGCGGCACGGCTGGAGCAAAGTCGGTGCGGGTATGGAAGAGCGGTACCTACGTGTACAACGGCAGCGGTTTCACGCAGGCGAGCGTGGGGCAAGCGATGTATGCGTCGGACGATAACACGCTGACCACTACCGCCACCAACAACCAGCTGGTGGGTTATGTGGTGGAGGTGCTTTCGGCAACACAGGCGCGTATTCGCATTGATAACGCGGTGCGATAGGAGGTGAAGCGATGCCAGCGATTACACGAGGTGAATTGGGGGCTCTGCTGGAGGCAGGGTTACGTGCGGACTTCTTCGAGGCGTATCGGCGACAGGTAGAGTCGGCGATTTATCCGCAGATTGCGACGGTGGTTCAGACTGAGCTACCTGCGCAAAAGTACGGGTGGCTGGGCAGCGCGCCGACGATGCGCGAGTTTGTGGATGAACGGATGCCCAAAGGTTTGCGGGCGTACAACTACACCATTCAGGACACCGTGTGGGAGAGCACGATAGCGGTAGAGCGGCGAGCGCTGGAGGACGAACAGATTGGCGCCATTCGGCTACGGGTGCAGGACCTGGGGCGCGAGGCGGCGCGACACAAGGACTATCTGGTGGTGAAGGCGTTGCTGGACGGGTTTACTCAAGCGTGTTACGACGGTCAACCGCTGTTCTCGAACGCGCACTCAGAGGGTGACAGCGGCGCGCAGAGCAACGTTACCAACCAGCCGTTGAACCCCGACAGCCTGCAGAACGCCATCTCCGCGATGATGTTGTTCAAGGACGACCAGGGTGTGCCTCTGGGCATCCTGCCCGATACGTTGCTGGTGGGCCCGCGCCTGCGCTGGGCGGCAACCGAGTTGCTAGAGTCGCAGGTGGTGGTGGTGAAGGGGGGAGCCGGCAGTACCACACCGTACCGCAACGTATTGCAGGGAGCATTGCGGTTGGTGGTCAGTCCGTATATCACGGGCAATCAGTGGTTTGTGCTGGACACGGGTCGGACGGTGCGTGCGGTGATTTTGCAGGAGCGGTCGGATGTGCCTGTGGAGTTTTCGGCGTTAGAAGATCCGTCCTCCAGCGAGAGCGTGTTCCTGAGGGACGTGGTGTATTACGGCGCACGGGCGCGTTACGGAGTGGGCTACGGCTTGTGGCAGACGGCGTATGGCAGTAACGCGAGCTAAGGGTTTCTGGTTGATTGGATGGAGGGCACGCCCTGTCGTGACCGTTGGGGACGCGACGGAGGGCGTCCCTCCAGTGGCACGCGCATCCTGCACGTGGTTCATGGGCGAGACGCCCATGCCACATCAGAACACCTTCAGGACGCGACGGAGGGCGTCCCTCCAGTGGCACGCGCATCTTTTGGCGGCGGAGCGATAGGGGGGAGAGATGGATATTGGTGTTCAGGTTTTGACGCTTATCGGCGCGATGGTATCGGCGCAATGGGCGTTTGCGCGGCTAACGCTGCGAGCGTTAGAGCGGATTATTCAGGCACAGGAACAGACGCTGCGTGAGCATCTAACGCGGCTGGAGCAGGCGGTTCGGGGTAACACGGAGGCGCTTCAGGCGTTGAAGGAGACGCTTGCCGGCGTGAAGCTGAACGGCGCGCGGCGAGTAACAGGCAGAAAGGAGTGAGGCACGTTGCGCTTTACCGATACGATGGGGCGATGGCAGGCGGTGCGAAGCGATGCGCCCTTTCCAGTAGCCGGCGGGCAGGTATTGCACTGGCTTCTGGATGACTTCAATGGAGCACTGGATACCGGAAAGTGGGAGGTGATAGCAGGTTCTGCTGTTCCGGCGAACGGCGAGTTGTCCGTATCCAGTGGTACAGTGCTTCTCAGCAGGCAGAGTTTCCAGCCGCCGTGTCTGGTAGAGGCGGTGATCACGATGACGGCGCGGGCGTCATCGGACAATTTCCGCATGGGGTTCTATCAGAGCGACAACAATCTGGTGGAGTGGCACGCTACCGGCACTTCCAGCAGCAATATGGATACCCGGCTGTCTGCAGGTGGGGTTGCCAGCGACCAGACGGCTATCAACGTTGGCGCGGCGAATAACACTTACCGTCTCGCCAGCATCTATGTTGGGCTGGGAGAAGCGATATGGTCGTATCGCAGCATCAACGCCCTGACGGTTCGTAACGAGGCGTATCGCATCGCCGAGAGTGGTATTCCTGATGGACCGTTCCGGGTTAGGCTCGCCGGTTTGGCAGGGAGCAGCCAGATGCGAGTGCATCGTGTTGCAGCGTATCAACTGGCTGACATCATTCCGCCGGGTGCGCTTGGTCACCACGTGGACGGCATGGCGATACCGGTGCGGTTGACCAACTCGCCGTTTATAGCTTCTCCTTCCAGCCCGACGCTGGGTATTTTGCAGGCAGCTACCGATACCTTTTCGTCGGCGGCAGCGGGAAGCGTCAATACGGGAGCTACTCGCAACTTCAACACGGAGCAGTGCCATATTCAGGCGCACTTTATGGGCGACCAGCCGTTTAGTGCGTGGGTAGAGGCGCAGGTAGATGGCTCGAACTGGCAGGTCGTGTGGTATGGCACGTCAACCGATGCTACGACGGACGCGGTGGTTCGGTATTATGCGGTTAGCCCGATACTGCAGCTGATGGGCAGTCGTAGTGTGCGGGTAAAGGTGAGGAACACGGGGACATCTGCAGGAACCTTCCGGGGCACGCTGGTAGCCACCCAATTGTAGGAACAGGAGGAGAGTTATGCGGGCGTACATCAGGAACGTGGGCACGAACGTCACGATGGTAGATATTGACACAGGCGAGAGGTTAGCGGTTTCAGCCAGCGCGCTACAGAAACTGTTTGGCGAGTTGCCCAAGGAGGGCGATGTGTGGGATTACCGTGCAAACAGGCTGGATGAGATAGCTGATACCTTCCGCAAGTGGCAGCTGGTAGAACGGGCGTAGGAGGGACACGAGGATGGCGATCACGGTGACGCGCGAGGCAGTGAAGCGTACAGCAGCGGTGTCGTCGAACGCGTACGATGCACAGATTGACGCGCTCATCGCCGACCTGGCGCCGGTGATAGAGTACACGTTGTCTTCGGACGCGCTGGCGGACAGTACGGTAGAGCCGGTGTTACGTCGAGGCGCGACGGAGATTGTGGCAGGCGAGTTTTTGGCGCAGAGGTTGCGCGCAGAGGGGGCGACGGAGGCGTTTGAGGCGGGAGGAGTGCATGTTGGCGAGGCGCCGCAATCTCACGCCGATTTGGGAGACCCATACCGGCTGATTGAGCGAGGTTGGGCGCGGTTGACGCCTTTCCTGAAGCCTGTGTATGCACAGTCTAACACGCGCGACCGCGAGCGGCAGGTTTCGGAGCAGGCGATATCGGGCTGGTAGGTGATGGGGATGTCGGTGCGAGCGGAACGGCTGAGGTCGCTGGTGAAGCGGCATGGCGAGGACGTGGTGGTGAATGGTACGCGTACGGTGCGCATGGTGGTTTTCGTGGCGACGGGCGGACTGTTGCGCAGCCTGTTTACCGACAACGACTTGCTGGCTTTTAACCGTCCGATGTGGGCAGGGGTGATGGCGGCAGACGAGACTCTGCAAGAAGGCGACCAGCTTTCTCGCGACGGAGTCAGCTACACCGTGCGGCGTGTGGTGACGCTGAAGGTTGCCAACGCGCCAGCCTTGAGGGTGGCTGTGTGGAGTCAGTGAACCCACCCATGTCGAGGGCACTCCGGAGTCGTTCATCACCCCTCTTGTCCAGAAAAAGGCGCGTCCATCCGACCATCTGGTAACTTCGCCCAGGTTGTTGAAGCCGTAGCCCCGGCTCTGCCCGCTAGCGGTGATGGTGTCCAGGTCAATGATGGTATACTGTGCTTGGGCGACAGAGAGGCACAATGCGGAGGAGAACGCGCAGGCGAAGGCGTAAAGGGTTTGTGGGCGAATCATCTCCTGCCCTCCTTTCTCGACGCTAACCACAATGCCTCCAGAGCAAGCGTAGCACCAAGTATACAAGCTGTCAAGCAATGGGAAGTACAGAGCTCATACGTGCTGCAGATATATGGGCGGGATATGGCGCGACGCCCGTTCTGAAAGGCATCCAGCTGCGGATCTCACGCGGCGAGCTGGTCGGCTTGCTGGGTCCAAACGGCAGCGGCAAGTCCACCCTGTTGCGCGTGCTCAGCGGAGTATTGAAGCCACAAAAGGGACAGGTGTGGCTGGATGGACAGCCTTTAAGCCAGCTACGAACGAAAGAGGTGGCGCAGAGGCTGGCGTTTGTGCCTCAGCGCGAGGAGGTGGCTTTCGGGTTCACTGCGTGGGAGGTGGTATTGTTGGGGCGCGCGCCCTATGTTGGCTGGTGGGGCAGAGAGCGCGAGGAAGACGTGCAGGCGACCCGGCGGGCAATGGAGCGTACAGACAGCCTATCACTGGGGGAACGGATTGTGGGTACGTTGAGCGGCGGTGAGCGTCAACGGGTGGTGCTGGCTCGTGGATTAGCGCAAGAAACACCGTTGCTGTTTCTCGACGAGCCGCTGACGCATCTGGATGTGGCGCATCAGGTCAGTATGCTTTCTCTGTTGCGCCAGTTGAACCGCGAGGAAAGTTTGACGGTGCTGGCGGCGTTGCACGACCTCAACCTCGCTTCCGAGTTCTGCGACAGGCTGATTGTTTTGAGGCAGGGGCAAATTGTGGCGGATGGCGCGCCGTCGGAGGTGATTACGCCCGTTTTGCTGGCGCGGGTGTTTGGGCTGGATGCGTGGGTGAGGTTGAACCCGGTAACGGGACGGCCGCATGTGTTACCGCGCACCCTGCAACATGTAGAGGCTCAGGCAGGCAATGGCAGGCGTGTGCACGTGATATGCGGTGGAGGTACCGGCGCGGCGTGGATAGCCGCTCTGGCGCGCACAGGATGGCATATCTCGGTGGGCGTGTTGCACCTGCTGGACAGCGACGAGGAGATCGCGCAGGAGCTTGGCGCAGAGGTTATCACAGAGGCGCCATTTACGCCCATTTCCTCCGAGAGTCTGGCGCTGTTGCGTGATGCTCTGGCGAAGGCAGAGGCGATACTCGTTGCGCCGGTGGCGTTCGGGCATGGAAACCTGGCGAACCTGCAGGCAGTAGAGGAAGCACAGCGAGCAGGCAAACGGGTCCTGGTGGCAGATTGCAACTGGCAGGAGCGCGATTTCACCAGTGGTCAGGCGAGGGAGATCATAGAACGGTTGAAGGCGAACGGGGCGCAGGTGGTAGCCACGCCGGAGGAAGCGACGGCAAAGCTGGAATGACCTCTTGTTCATCCCTTCTCTTGCAGCGGAGCGGAAGGAAGGGATGACAAAAAGCGGTTTGTCGGGAGGATAACGTTATGGCGTTTTCGCAACTGTGGCGTCGCTTAAGGCGACGTGGGCTGGCAGGGGAACAGGCGGCGGTGGAACCCATCGCCGCCTGGCGTTTTGGCGGCGCGGCGGAAGCGGACGACCTGCTGCGCACGCGCGGGGAGCGGGTGTACGACGAGATGCTCACGGACGCGCAGGTGCAGGCGGCGCTGACCACCAAGA
>JANWYZ010000146.1 GCA_025054895.1 bacterium
CTCCCTGAGCGTTCGCGAAGGGTCTCAGATGCTTCGCTTGCGCTCAGCATGACAGGGGGAACGGCTCGGCAGGAGCCTCGCCCTCCAACATGACAGGCATGAATGCTCATCGTACCCACAAAACGGAACTGGCGACCCAAAAGCCCAGCGCGCACGTCGCCGCGGCTGCGGTTGCTGCTCCCAGCGCGATGCGCCCCGACCCGGCAAAGCGAACGCGTTCGCCTAATGCTCCGCCAGCCTCAACGAACAGGGAAATCAGCAGGCTGAGTACAGCAGCACTGGCGAACCCCCAGAACCACGTCCACTCAGGCAACCGCCACCTCCGCACCCCATACAGGACAGCCGCCGCCAGCGCCCAGGAAGCGGGATTGGTGACCATCAACCACACAAACATTGCCCACAGCCTCAGGAACGCTTTCACGACAAGCCCTCCTGGCGCAACAGGGCGTTCAGCACGTCCTCCATGGAGGGTGTGTGCTGCAGGGTCAGCTCCACTGTAGCTTCACCTTGTGGTATCATGGTACCCTCTTCCCCGCTCCGGAGGAATACTTTCACCGGTTGCCGTCCTTCTGAAGCAGGTATCGGCTGCAGGCGAGTCACGCTCGGAGCTATGCGGAGGCGTAAGTGCTCTGGCGTGTCGAATGCTATCGGACGCCCTTCATGAAGCAGCAGCACGTAGTCTGCCATCTCCGCCTCGCGGTTAGCATGAGTGGTGTAAAGAAGAGCCAGCTCCCGACGGGCGCAGCGGGCGTCCACCTCTTCCCAGAACTTTGCTCGCGTAGCTTCGTCCAGCCTCTCCAGCAAGCCGTCCACTACCAGCAGGTGTGACGCCACTGCCATCGCGCAACAGATCTCCAGCTTCACCTGTTCCCCGAGCGATAAGCGGCTCACCGCCTTCTGCCTCTGTTCGCTTAGCCCAAAGAGCTCCAGCAGCTCGTAAACACGGCTCCCATGTGTGGAGAGGTAGACCCCTTGTAATTGAGCGCACCAGAGGATTTGCTGTATCGTGTTGGCGCGGGGGAGAAGACGTGGCTGCTGCGCGGCGTAGCCCGCGCCAGAGCGAGGAACATGCCACACAACCTCACCCCGCAAGGGCGTCAACCCCAAAAGGGCGCGTAGTATGGTGGTTTTGCCGGCGCCGCTGTGCCCGTATATACACAACCTCTCGCCCCTGCGCAGGACAAACGAAATTGCCGAGCGCACGCGGGACGATATGCTCAGGTTACGCACTTCCAGAACAATCGGCGTCGCCATCTTCCTTCACCGCGCCTGACGCACGAAGCGTGTTTGCATCAGCACCCACGGTTCAAAAGCGGAGCACCATCCTTTCTCGCCGGTCAGCGAGATGCGCACGCCAGCCACGCCGCCTGCCTGCCAGCGGATGACTCCGCGCGGGATACCGACGCGATACAGAGTGCGCCCATCGGGCAAGGTTTTCACCTCCAGCGAAGGTGCAGGCGACTCCACCCATGCACTGAGTGCGCCATCCCAGATACGCGCGGTGATTTGCGGTTGCTCTACATCCCTTGCCCGCAAGCGTACGTTCAGGTTGTCGTTGCCGGAGAACCAGCCGTTGTTATCGGCGTCGATATCTATCTCCACATCGCACGCTTCGCGACAGGCGATGCCGAACTGCAGCTCTCGTTCGTTCCATGCACCGAAGATGTGCGCGGACAGGAAGCGGTTGTGCGCGCGGGCGTACAGAAACCAGTTGCCCATCTCTCCCTGCAGGCTTCCATAAGGGATTAGCAGCACCGCCTCGCGCGGCAAACGCCAGCTTGCACCCTCCTCGAGATAACCGATGCCCTCAGGCGAGCCATTGTCCAGCCGATAACCAAAGAATATCCCCGCCATCACCTTGCGCAAGTCATCGGAGCGAGCGTTGCCCGGGCGAGCATCCCTGCCAAGACGCTTCTCATCAAGAGGTAGGCGCGGGTCGGCATCAGGAATACCGTTGCCGTTCACGTCGTCCACTTCCCACACCTTGCCGAAGCGCATCTGGAACCAGTCGTTGGGGTGCCACTTGCGGCAGATGAAGGCGTTTACATCCCAGTGTTGTCCGTATCTGCCCGGGTGAACGGTGGGGTCGGGGTGATTCAGCCAGAACTTCTGCACGCCGCTACGGTCGAAGAAGGCGTCGAGCTGGTGGCTGTACTCGTGGCATAACAGCCACGCCAGCTTGCCGCTGATGGCGAACGTAGAGTAGCCGAACGAGGTAAAGCCTCCTCCACCGACATCTCCCAGCTGGTCGGGTCTTGTGGCGTCGTAGCCCGGCAAGGGCCATATCGCGATGAGGCTGTCGTAGTCCTCCAGCCGCTTGCCCTGCGCTTCCAGAAGAGGGCGTATCTGTTCGCGCACATTCTCGGGGGCAATCCATCCACGGCGCACGCGAGCAGCTGGCTCTTCTACAAACAGATAGTCTTTGAGGCGCAGATGCAGGCGCAGGTGTGTGTTGCGGAAGTACCACTCGCGCGCTTTCTCAAACTCTTTCTGTATCTTCTCGCCCACCTGCTCGCGAGTAAGGGTGTGCTTGTTGCCGTCTACGTCCGCGTTCAGGTAGACCACCGTCAGTATATCCAGCGTGAGTATATGCATTTTGCCTCTCGCGGGCGCGCTCAGGAAGGAGTACACCTTCGAGGCGTTGTTCTCACTTCCACCGATGGCGAGCGGAGCAGGCGAGAAGCGATAGAAAATGCGTGTGGAGAGCGGCAGTCCCCGTAGCCGTACCAGCATCTCGCGCCGTGCCCCCTGCCAGCGCGCCACCTGCTTGCGCCATGAGGTTGGGTTAGCCTCGTCAGTGCCGTACCAGACTACCGCTTCGGTGACAGCAACAGGACTGCGCCAGCGGATGGTCGCTTCGCCAGGTTGCAGGGTAACGACAGGGTCCGGTTCGCTCAGGTCGGGCGGTAGAATCACCAGGCGTTCTCTGGCTTCATCCGCCAGCACGACGCGGTCATCGGGTAGCAAGGCGATGCCGCCGGCTCGTCCTATCCCCCCCAGCGAGAACAAACCCGTGTGCGCCACACGGTCGCCCCGCTCGGTGATCATACGTATTGCGCCTCCATCCTCGTAGTAGCCCAACGATCCCAGCGTTACCAGATGCCCGCGCGAGTTCACGCAGACTTGCAACGGGTCCAGCCACGCAGGCACATCCTTCAACAGCTCCGCCTTACCGCGCAGAGCAGAATAGCGGTAAATCTTAACCCGGTGGCGGTTAACGCGCCGGTCGGTATCGGTGACCAGTATACGCCCGCGTCGGTCTATGGTGAGGCTGGTGGGGTTCACCAGCTGTTCCGGTTGCCGTCCCGCGCCAGCGAAGGTGGTAATCGGTTTGCCATCAGGAGTCAGCACGTGTACGCGGTTGTCTGGTCTTGTGAGCAGGAAGAGCCTTCGCGAAGAGTCCGCCGCGATATCTACCACCTCCTGCGCTTCATCCACAGGCAAGGGCAGCGTTCTGAGGTAGCGGTAGGGCGGTTGCGATTCGAAGATTTGCACACGACGCGCAGGGGCGTCCAGTATCCACACCTCCCTGCCAACCAGCAGCACCCGTTGTGGGAACTGTACCTCTTGCTCACCTGTGCCGCGCGGGGCGCATTGAGCCAGAATCTTTCCCTGCGGAGAGAGCACCTTGAGAGTGGTATCGTCGACAGTCGCCACAAAAAGGATGCCGTCCGCTCCAATTGCCACGCTACGTGGCTGCTTTAGCGGCTGCGCGGGCAATGGTGCGGGCAGGTTTGAAACCTGTCCCAATACCCATATCAGGATAGCAATAATGCTTATCCGCATTTCCCACCTCCTTCCTTATGTTACGGAAGGGGAAGCGGGGTGTCAAGGGCATCAGGTTCTCAAGGCTCGCCGACCAGAATAAGGCTGCCCCAGTGGAACGGGTGAGGCGCCCATGCCACGCCTTCACGTGCCAAATCGCCCCACAACGCTTGGCGCACCAGCAGGTGATTCAGGAACTACACAACAGCATTGCGCAGACTACCAGAGGCGGCCACCATGGGTGGTGGCATAGTTGAGATGCTGTTCACCCGCCGTCTTTCGCTGGATAGCGAGCGGTGTCCAAGTACACTACAGCCAGGTTGTGTAGCGCGGTGATATACGAAGGATGCGTTTCGCTCCTGAGTTTCTTGAGGAGCGCTACTGCCCTTCTCCGGTCCTGCTCCGCGTGAAGCATTTCGCTGCGATTCAGGTAAGCAGTGCCTCGCACATGACGATGAAAGAGCGAGATGCATCGCTGGCGCTCAGCATGACATACAAACGGCTCGGACGGAGCCACGCCGTCCAGTTGAGCAGCGGTTGTCTAGGGGACGTACTCCGCCGCGTCCGCAACACTTCATGAGAGTGCCGGGATGGGTTTTGCTCCAGAGAGGGGCTGTCTAAGCCACAAGTGCAGCTCGTCGCCCAAAGTTCATCACCGAAAGCTCACTTCTCCTGACCGATGACTTTCACCAGCTCGCCGAGGTACGCCTTCGCATCGCCGAAGAGCATCAGCGTTTTGTCCATGTAGTACAGTTCGTTCTCAATGCCCGCGAAGCCGGGGTTCATGCTACGCTTAATCACCATCACTGTGCGCGCCTTATCCGCCTCGATGATGGGCATACCGTAGATGGGGCTGTTCTTGTCGTGCTTGGCGGCGGGGTTCACTACATCGTTCGCACCGATAATCAGAGCCACATCGGTATGGTGCAGTTCGGAGTTGATGTCTTCCATCTCGTACAGGCGGTCGTAGGGGATATCCGCCTCAGCCAGCAGAACGTTCATGTGTCCGGGCATACGTCCTGCTACGGGATGGATGCCGAACTTCACGTCAATACCTCGTCGGGTGAGCTGGTCAAACAGCTCGCGCACTTTGTGTTGCGCCTGCGCCACCGCCATACCGTATCCCGGAATAATTGCCACTGAGGACGCCGCCAGCAAGATATCCGCGGCTTCCTCGGGAGACGCACTGCGCACGGTGCGCTCCTCCGCCTTCAGTGCCTGCGGTGATACCTGCCCGAACGCGCCGAACAGTACGTTGGTGAACGAACGGTTCATCGCTTTGCACATGATTACCGAGAGGATGAAACCTGACGAACCGTCCAGCGCACCCGCTACTACCAGTAGTTTATTCTCCAGCACGAAGCCCATCGCCGAAGCGGAAATGCCCGCATAGGAGTTCAGCAGCGCGATCACCGTGGGCATGTCCGCGCCACCGATAGGCAGTATCAACATCACCCCGAACGCCAGCGCTAAGGCGATAAAGATGGGAAAGATCCCAATCTGCGCGGGATTAATGGTGAGGTAAACGCCAATAGCCACCGCGATTGCCAGTATGGAGAGGTTGACGAAGTTCTGCCCGCGGTACACAATAGGGCGAGTGGGGATAATCTCCTGTAGCTTGCCAAACGCCATCAGGCTGCCCGTGAAGGTGAGGAATCCCAGAAGCACTTCAAAGCAAAGTACCGCCATAATGAAGGTAGTCAGCCGTTCGGGCTCGTGCTGGTGCCATAAGTAGTACTTGGCAGTTCCCACCAGCCCTACCGCCAGGCCGCCGAAGGAGTGGGAGAGGGCGGTTCGCTGGGGCACATGCGTCATAGGCATCAGGTAAGCGATAGGAATGCCGATGGCTGCGCCGACGAGCAGGGTGAGGATAATCCACCTGTAGCTCACAATTTGTGGCAGCAGCAGGGTAGCTGCGATAGCCATCACCATACCCACCTCACCCGCAATCACGCCCCGTCGAGCGGTCGGTACCGCGCTAAGCCACTTGAGGGACAGAATGAACAACGCGGCAGCAACGATGTAGGTGGATTGCGCGATAATCTCCTGCGTGCTCATGACGACGTCCCCCGCTCGCCCGGTTCACGCTTTTTGAACATCTTCAGCATGCGGTCGGTAATCAGGAAGCCACTGACCACATTGACGGTGGCGGCAGTAACTGCGACGCCAGCCAGCACCATCGACAGCGCATCATGCTCCGCCCCCAGCACCAGCAACGCGCCCACCAGGCTGATGGCGGAGATAGCGTTGGTTAGGGACATTAACGGCGTGTGTAGCAAAGGCGATACACGACGTATCACCTCGAAACCGATGAACGTCGCCAGCACAAATACGAAAACGTAGCTCAGGATGTCCTGGATACCCATCTCTTTGCCTCCTTACCCACTCAAGCCCAGCTTTTCGCGCAGGCGCGGGTGAACCACCTGTCCGTCGCGAGTTAACAGCGTGTCGCGGATAATCTGATCCTCCATGTCCAGAATCAGCGCACCATCCTTAAGCAGATTGGCAGTGAAGCTGCTGATGTTCTTGGCATAGAGCTGACTGGCATGGTATGGCATGGTGGCGGGTAGATTCAGTGGACCGATAACAGCTACCCCTTGGTGCACTACGGTCTGCCCGGGCTGGGTGAGCTCACAGTTGCCTCCGCGTTCCGCGGCGAGGTCTACGATGACCGAGCCAGGGCGCATTCCCTCCACCATTTCGCGCGTAATCAGCACCGGCGCGCGTTGTCCCGGCACTGCAGCGGTGGTAATCACCACATCGTTTTCGGGCAGCACGTCCTTCATCAGCTCCGCTTGCCGCCGGTAGAAATCCTCGCCCAACGCTTTCGCGTAGCCGCCGGCGTCCTGTGTATCCTGCGCCTCTAGGGGTAGCTCTACGAAACGCGCGCCAAGACTCTCTACCTGCTCACGCACCGCAGGGCGTACGTCGTATGCGCTTACCACTGCGCCCAACCGCCTCGCCGTGGCAATCGCCTGCAAGCCAGCCACCCCCGCGCCGATGACAAACACCCGTGCAGGGGTAATGGTGCCTGCCGCTGTCATCATCATCGGGAAGATTTTGGAGAGCGAGTTTGCAGCCAGCAGCACCGCCTTGTAGCCAGCGAGGTTAGACTGTGAAGAGAGCACGTCCATCGGCTGGGCGCGCGTGATGCGGGGAACCAGCTCCAGCGCAAAAGCGGTGATGCCTTTTTGCGCCGCCTCGGCGACGGGTTCGGGCACCCATAGCGGGTCCATCATCGCTATCCACACCTGCCCCTCTCGCGCCAGCGACAGGTCCTGCTTCCAGCCGTCGGGGTTCGCCCCAAGCGCGCGCACCTGCAGCACGATGTCCGCGCTGGCGATCACTTCCTCGCGCGTCGGCAAGACGGTCGCTCCCGCCTCGGCGTACTCCAGGTCGGAAAAGCCTGCCGCTTTGCCCGCCCCTGCCTGCAACAGCACTTCCGCTTTCGCTTTCTTCAGTGCAGCGATCGCCGCGGGAACCAGCGCAACGCGCGTTTCGCCCGGGAAGGTCTCTTGCGTGACTCCGATACGCATGGCTGTAACCCGTGATACCAGAATGGATGAACTCGCTGTACTTTATTCATGAAAAGAAAGAGAACCTCCTGCCTGCGAGCAGACTGTTTGGTGAAAATCTTACAAATGTGCTGTTACGTCCTCAAAGGAGAGCCACGCTCCTTCGCGACCTTTGAAATCCAGCGGCTCGGACGGAGGAACCTCGCCTTTCGAATCGCCCGTTATTCTGAGCCTCAGCGAAGAATCTCTCCGTCGTCGACACACTGAGATGGTTCGCTGTCGCTCAGCATGACACGCAACCGGCTCGGCAGGAGCCTCGCGCTCCAGATTGTTTGTCACCCTGAGCGCAGCGAAGGATCTCCACACAGATGCTTTGCCTGCGGCTCAGCATGACGAGAAGGGAGGCGCTTCGCTAACGCTCAGCATGACAGAACGAGCGCGCCTTTTATCAGGACGGCTTTGTAAAACCACAACTGAAAACAGCGATAGCGCTCTGTTAAGTTGTGAATTCGGGATTACCTCCCTGA
>JANWYZ010000147.1 GCA_025054895.1 bacterium
TGTGGTCTGAGCCAGAGACGGCAAAGCCAGCAACAAAGCCAGCAACACAAATAGTAAGGTGCTTCTCATCGGATGCTACGAACCTCCCTGTGTGGCGATGTGATGATACGCGGCGTAATAAAGATGGCTAGCTCCGTGTTGGTACGGCGCTGTGTTCTCGCACGGAATAGTCCACCTACCAGTGGCAGGTCGCCCAGAATGGGCACTTTGCGTGTGATGGTGTCGTGCTGTTGTAGTTTCAGTCCGCCGATAAACAGCGTTTCCCCATCCCGTAGCAGCAGGGTGGTTTCGGCGCGACGGGTAGAGATGGTGGGCAAGCCAGTTGCTACATCCAGCTCCGCTACGGCGGTCACCTGCGGCGCAACTGTTGCCAGAATCACCCCTTCCGCCCCAACCCAGCAGCTTATTTCCAAACTAACGCCTACGTCTACCGGAATGACGCGCGTAATAAACGCCTGAGACCACTCGACGAAGTAGTCCGCCTTGATATAACGCTGCTGCCCGCTGAAGATTCGAGCCTTCTGCCCATTGAGGGCGACGGTCGCTGGAGTAGCGCGGATACGCACTTTCCCCTCCGCTGCCAGCGCGCGCAACTTCGTTTCCACGTCCGTTCTGGGCGCACCGAGCATCTGGTAGATGATATCGCCCGTAGCCGCGTTCACCCGCACGGTGTTATGAGCGTCTCTGAACAGCGAGCGCAGCACGCTTTCGCTCTCGTCGGTGTCGGTTATCTCCACAATAAGCGTATCTATCCGCACGTGAGCCACAGGCTGGTCTATTTTGCGGATGTCTTCCCGCACCTTTTGCACCAGCGGAGGCGGTCCCACAACAGTCAACGAGTTTTCGCTTGCGTTCACGCGCAGGTGTTTCAACAAAAACTCGGGCAGGCTGTTTCGCGCCGATGCTGCGCTGATGTAATTGAGGGAGATTTTCTCCAGCGAGCTCTCCAGATAGGTGCTCGTGCTGCCCACCGTCCCTTCACCAATCGCCCATGCTCCGTTAGTGCGTCCGAGCTGCAACCCGTACGCTTTCGTGATTGCTTCTAACGCCTCTTCGGGAGTTACCTCCTGCAGGCACAGGCTAACAGCCCTCTCTAAATCGGGGTCTACCAGCACCACCTCGCCGGTCTGGTGGGTGAATTCGCGCAGCAGCTCGCGCAGGTCTGCATTCAAAGCGAAGATGCTTACCGTACCGTCCACCGTTTCCACAAGCATCTCGGAAGGGGTAACCTCGCCCGGCTTGCGCCGCTGCACAGGAGGCAGAGTACGCCGGTCGCTGGTTACCAAGATGATGAGCGAACGCTGGTCCTGCGTCTGCTGCACGCTGAAGGTGGGCCCCGCATAGGGGAGGCTACTGAAGTCCACCTCGTCGCCGCCAACTCGCCCGGAGCGAAGCACCGCCGGGCTGAACAGCACTACTTTGACATCCACCCCCAGTCCGTCCGGCGTGTCAGACGGTAGCGACACCTCTACATGGCTGACAGGGTAAGTACCTACGTCCACAAAGCTGGTCACCTGGGAACGCGCGTTGGTCACACGAAAGGGGATTTCCAGCACAGGCTTGCGTGGATCGCCGCCGTCGCCTTGTTGTGCGCGGACCGTATCCACGTAACGTTCGGGGTCAAACTGCAGGCGCATCAGCCCATCAGCACGGATGGTAACCTGTACAGCGTTGCCCACGCGCCGGCTTTCCACCGCCACGATGTTGCAGTAGGGCATACGTCGCTGCTGGGCGTGGGCGAGCGTGGGGGCGAGCAACAGTAACAGCACCACAATGTGTATCGTGCTACTTCTGCTCACGGCTATCCTCTTGCAGGAATCGTTTCTTCAAAGCCTCTTCTTGCTCGGCGGGCAGGTGTCCCGTCTGCGAGAGGATGCGAGGCGTGATGAAGATCGCCATCTCTGTTACCGTCTCTTTGGTGTCTTCCGAGCGGAAGAACTGCCCAAGCAGGGGAATATCCCCCAGAATGGGCACTTTGGTTCTGGTGGACATCAGCTCTCGCTGAATCAGTCCGCCGATGATGATGGTCTCGCCGTCGCGCACGCGCACGGTGGTGTTGGCGCGTCGGGTGCTTTTGTCGGGCAAACCGGTTTTGGGATCGGGGGCGCTCAGCACGCTGATTTCGGGTTGCACGTCCACGATAATCTCACCCTCGCCGCCCGTCCACGGGGTGATGTTCAGACGTACTCCTGCATCGATGAAGTTGGTTTGGCGGAAGAAGAAATCGCCCTCGCCTCGACCGCCGCCAATGCTAACAGGCGTGCTGAGGTATCGCTGTTTGCCAATGAAGATGCTCGCTCGCTGTCCGCTCACGGTAGCGATGCGCGGGTTGGCGTGCACTCGTGCCTTGCCTTGCGTCACCAGCGCACGCAGGTTGGTGAAAAACTCGGTAGGTAAAGTCATTACCGAACGGAAGACCACCTGCCCCAGCGGCGAATCCACTGTGAAACTGCGCCCGTCGTTGCTCCAACCCCACTGGGCGCGAAACTCGCGTGCGGCGGAGTCAGTAAACTCCACCATCAGCACATCGATCATAATCTGCGCCGCGGGGATGTCGAACTGCTTGATGTCCTCGCGGAACTTCTTGAGCACTTCTGGAGGCGCAGAGAGAATGACCGCGTTTTGCTCCGCGTTGGTCTTCACGTGGTCCTGCAAGAAGACGGGCAGCAGCGACTTGGCGTTGGGGGCGAGCACGTACTGCGTAGTGATAGTATCGATATCGCTCAGCAAGTAGGAGGAAGGACTGCGTGGGATGCCTTCGCTGAGCATAAAGATTCCATTCACCTCGCGGTACGATAGCCCGTACGCCGCGGCAATAATCTCCAGGATGCGCGTAACCGGCATGTTCACGAGGTTAATGGTTACCGTTCGCCGCACCGTGTCGTCCACAATGAGGCGAATGCCCGTCTCTTTGGCAAGCCGGGTGAGCAGCTCCTGCGCATCTACCCCGACCGCAAAAACAGATACCCCTTCCGCGCTGACAGTGACCTCCAGTGCGGGTTGCTGTTGTCCGCTGTTCTCAGCAGGTGGCGGGGGTTGAGTCGTCGCCGGGGAGGGTGGAGTGGGGGAGGTTCCTCGTCGTTGCGCGACCTGTTGCGCTTGCAGACACTGCACTAGCCCGACGATAAGTAGTACGACGGCAATAATACGAAACCGAGTATCCATAACCACAGTACCCCTTCTGCGGAATGCACGTTCACGTTCAGGTTTAACCGAAACAGAGCCTGATGCCTGCTGGATGCGACAGCTCTGCTGTATATAATGACGCGGGAAATAGAGTAGAGTTACAACGAAGTAGTAAAAGAGGAGTAACGATAGTACGCGCCTTACCCTTTTACAGAGCTTCGATCGCTTCGTCCCACCCTTCGATGCTGCCGTCTAAGGTAACCACCACTCGAAGGTTGCGTGCCTGATCCCTCACGATATCTTTGATCCTCTCACCCCCTACCGCTGCCAGAGTACGATACCCCGCTTTGCGCAGCACGGAGGCGCGCCGGCTGGCGCGAACCACGTCGTCGGTATCGATCTCTGCCGACACCTCCAGTACGACATAGACCTCCTCTTCAGGACGGCTCAGCGGACGCCCGCGCAGCACCAGGTCCACGCGGAAGAAGTCGTATACTTCCGTTGGATCCAGCAGACGGCGGACATCGTCTTCTATTTCGCTGAGATCTACTCGTTTGACCCGCTTCATACATCGACCGAAGAAGGCGTACGGTGCTTCGGCGTAGCGGCTTTGTAACCTCCAACCCACCAACTCCGCAAAGCGGTCACGCATCGGCTTGATGAGCTCTTCTAGCACAATCTGCCACTCTAACAGGCGCTGTAGGCTTTGCTCCAGCTGCTTGATGCGCTCAGTGAGTTCAGCGATAGCTGCCCACAGTTCCTGTTGCCCTTTCGCCAACTCCTGCACCGTCTGACGCAACTCGGCGACCGCCCCCACCAGCCGCTCCACCGCCAGCTCCAGGCGGGTCAGCCGCTCCCCTTGCTCGGCAGATAGCTGTTCCATCCGGAGAGGAAGTGCGAGCAGCTCCTGGGGCAGCAGGGCAGCCAATAAGCGACGACGGGCATCATCGTCGCGGCGCAGGCGGTCTATCAAGGCATCGATATCTATTGGCTCTGAGGTCATCATAACGTTCCTCACCGGAGGGCGCATATCGGCTGTGACTTCACCCCTATTATACCACGACCACTGTGGAAGCTCGAGGTTAAAACACCCTTTGCTCAATCCCGAATCGGTTACACAGGAGGCGAATCTCTTCGTGAGTAAGCCCTTCGCCCTGTTCGCCACAAAGGAGGTTGAGGTATTCGTAGCGTGCGCCCGTTTCGGCATACTCGATACGGTCTAGCGCCCGCTTCACGGAGGCATCCGAGCGCGCCATTACGCCATGCTTAGCCCACACCACCACGCGGTGCTGGCGCAGCTTTTCCATCGTGGCTTGCATCAGTTCCTCAGAGCCGGGTAGCAGGAAAGGAATCAGCCCCACGCCTTCAGGTAGCTGTACGATGCTCTCTGGTTGCCAGCGCAGGATATGCTGATTCAGGTAGCGCTCGTCCTGATAGCGCGGGATGTGGCTGAGATAAGTAAGGTGTAGTGGCTGGGCGTGGATGAGCGCATGGAAATTTGTGCCCGTGCGTGCTACCTGGTCGTGATGTACCGCCAGATGCGAGTTGAACTCGCTGGTGAGTCGCTCGAATAACCTTTTAGGCGAAGTGTAAAGGGTAGCTGTGTAGCCGTCAGGGTTGACCCGTACCGCGCCGAGGTTGGCTTCGGGGTCAGAGCCAATTTCGCGCAGGCGTCTGCCGGAGCCGGTCACCAGGAAAAGCCCTTCCGCCAGTGCAGGCACAGGCGTTGGGATGGTAATCGTCTCCTGCAGAGGGAACTGCCTGCGCGGGTCGATGCTCCAGCCGATGTACACAGAGATATTACCTGCTGCGCCTTCGCTGGCTTCGATTTCGGCAAGACGCCTTCCGGCTTCGCCAATCAAGCCCATGATCTCGGTCAAGGTGGGGAAAGGGGGCGATACGGGCATCGTGTCTTATCCTTATGAGAACCTCCCCAGCCTTCTGTAGAAAGCCGTTTCCCAGCCAGTGAGGTCGCCATCTACAGCCACTGCTACTCCGAGTTCGTTCGCTCGCTCTTCTACCGCAGGGTCAATCTGTTCCCCCCCTACAGCAGGGACGCATGGAAAGCCCGCTTTTGTCAGGAGGTCGGCACGACGGCTGGCGCGGGTCACATCATTCAGTTCAATGCGTCCTGAAACCTCCATGAGCAAATACACATCCTGTTCTGGAGCAGAGCGTAACCGCCCCTGCAGGATCAGGTCGGCGCGTGACACGTCCTTAACCTCTTCAGGCTTCAGTTTGGCGGTAATCGTCTCGAATATCTCCTCCGGGTCTGCGCGTCGTATCTTGCGCAGGTAGTTGCCGAAATAGGCGTACGCATGTTTGGCGTAATTCTCTTCCAGACGCCAACCGATCAGCCGTCCGAGGCGGTCTTCGATACTCTGCAAACGTTGCTCCGCCGTTATCTGCCATTCGGTGAGGCGACGGATAGCCTCTCCCAGCTCTTCCGCCATTTGCCTTACGGTCTGGCGCAACTCGGCAACCGAAGCGCGTAGTTCCTCTTGCCCCTTCACCAACTCCTGTACCGTCTGGCGCAGTTCGGCGATAGCCGCCCACAGTTCCTGTTGTCCTTTTGTCAACTCCTGCACCGTCTGCTGTAGCCTGTCTATGGCATCCACTACTCGCTCTACTACCTGTTCCAGACGTGCTAGTCGCTCTCCGTACTGGGCGTCAGCCGAAGCCAGCTGATCCACCCGTAAGGGTAACGCGAGGAACTCCTGCGGAAGTAGGGCAGCAAGCAGGCGTCGCCTCGCCGCCTCGTCGTCGCGCAGGCGCTCTATCAGGCTATCGATATCTATCGGCTCGGATGTCATCATCTCTGTTTCCTCAACTCGTAATTATACAGCTTATACCGAGCCATTCGCCAGCTCACCGATAAAGCCCCAGAGATGTCCTTCCACCGCCCGCACACGCACGGTTTGACCAATCAGCTCGCGGGGAGCTTCGAAGTTCATCGTTTTGTTCTGACGGGACAATCCGGTCAGCTTGGTGGGGTCTTTGGGACTGTGCCCTTCCACCAGCACCTCGTATACGTTGCCTTGCTGCGACTGGTTGATTTCACAGGTAATGCGGTTTTGCAGTTGAATCAACCTCTGCAGGCGTTCCATCTTCACCGCGCGTGGTATCTGGTCTTCTCGCTCAGCAGCCTTAGTGCCAGGGCGCGGGCTGTAGGCGAACATGAAGGCAGAGTCGAAGCGAATCTGTTCCACGAACTGCAGCGTATGCTGGAACTGTTCCTCCGTTTCGCCCGGAAAGCCGATCATCAAGTCGGTAGTGATGGCAATGTCAGGAATAGCAGCGCGCAGCTTCTGCACGATGGCTACATACTGCTCCACCGTATAGCCGCGCTTCATCTCGCGCAGCAGGTCGTTGTCCGCCACCTGCAGGGGGAGATGCACATGCTCGCACACCTTCGGCAACTCTGCCATCGTCTGTATCAATTCATCGGTGAAATCACGCGGGTAGGGCGAGGTGAAGCGGATGCGCTCGATGCCCGGAATATCGTTAATCAACCGCAGGAGCTTCGCGAACGGGACCTTGCCCTCCAGCAGGTTCTTTCCATAGGAGTTGACCGTCTGCCCCAGCAGGGTGACCTCTTTGGTTCCGTGCTCGGCGAGATAGCGGATTTCTTCCAGAATCTCTTCCGTGGGGCGGCTACGCTCCCGTCCGCGTGTGAGCGGCACCACGCAGAAGGTACAGAACTTGTCACAGCCGTACATGATGGGCACGAAGGCGCGCAGTTTCGGCTTGCGCTGCATGATGCGCTGGGGAACATCTGTTACAATTGCCCCCTTGCGCGGGGGTAACTCGATTGCGGTCATCAGCTTACGAGAACGGCGCACCTCTTGCACCAGCTCGGGTATCCGTGCGATGTTCGCCGTGCCGACGATGAAATCGACGTGTGGAGCCTCCTTGCGCAGCTCCTCCGAACGCACCTGCACCATACACCCGCAAACGCCGAGAATGCCGTTGGGATGTTTCTCCTTCCATTTGCGCAGTTCGCCCAGCAGGCTGAAAACCTTATCCTCTGGCTTGCGACGCACCGAGCAGGTGTTCAGCAGGATAACCTCCGCCTCCTCGTCCTCCTGCACTGGGCGGTACCCGAGCCTCTCCAGATACAGCCCCATCTGCTCGGAGTCCTCTTCGTTCATCTGGCATCCCCAGGTGTATATCTTGTAACCCGGTTTTGTCTTTTCCAGAACTTGCGACATCGCTTGCATACCCCTTACGACTGTTCAGCCTTGTCTTACGCTGGTAGTGAACTCTTCAGCCTGCTGTGCCGCTACTGGGCGGAGCAAAGGGGCTCGATATGTTACGCCCCTGCTCTGTGCGGTGGTTTTGGAGGGGCGCTCTCTGTAGCGTCTACATCCGCCAATGGCTCGGCGGAGTCTCGCTCCCCAGCGCAGTCGCTCGCGACCATAAAGGCTCGCTACAGCCAAAGCCTCCCATCCTCGTTCGATAGGCAAAAATATTATAGCACAGAGGAACAGGAAAGCGCGTTTAGCGTGTATAATAAAGTAAGCAATACCTGCAGTAACAACCCAACAATCGAACACGGAGGCAAATGATGCACAAGCGTTTAATGGCGATGACAGCGGTGGTGGCTCTGGCTGTAGCGACAGTGATGTGGGTCTCCGCGAATCCGCAGGAGAAGACTTCGGT
>JANWYZ010000148.1 GCA_025054895.1 bacterium
ACCGTTTTGTGCACATCGGGGTAGACAATAGCCCACGCTACCCAGGGAAGGTCGTAGAAGAAACGGAAGAGTACATCATTGTCACCTCGCCGTGGGGCGTGACGATGAAGAACTGGAAGCATCGGGGAGGCGTGCCTGAGTTCCTCGATTTTACCATCGTGGACCGTGACAGCTGGCAAGAGGCAAAAGCACGCATGACCCCTGCGCCCGACCGTATACCCTGGCACGTCCTCCGACAGAACTACCGTCGGTGGCGGGAGGAGGGTTACTGGATTAGCGCAGGGTTGTGGTTCGGTTTCGACGTCACCCACTCGTGGGCGGTCGGCACAGAGCGCGTGCTGATGGCGATAGTGGAAGACCCCGAATGGTTGATGGATATGTTCCACCACTTTCTGGACGTGAACCTCGTCCTGCTGGATATGGTTTGGGAAGCGGGGTATACGTTCGACGAAGTAACGTGGCCCGATGATATGGGCTACAAGGGACACCAGTTCTTCTCTTTGCAAACCTACAGGGAGCTGCTAAAACCCGCGCACCAGCGAGCTTGCGAGTGGGCGCAGGCGCACGGGGTATACGTACGCCTCCATTCCTGCGGCGATGTGCGCCCGTTCATCCCCGAGTTCATCGAAATCGGCGTGCAGATGCTCAACCCGATTGAGGTGAAGGCGGGTATGGAGCCGACCGAGCTCAAACGGCAGTACGGGGACAGGCTGGGCTTTCACGGTGGACTGAACGCAGTGCTGTTCTACGACATGGACGCCATGTTTGCCGAGATGGAGCGCGTGATTCCCGTGATGAAGCAGGGCGGCGGCTACATCATCAGCTCCGACCACTCCGTACCCGACAGCGTCAACCTCGAACAGTTTCGCGCTTTTGTACAGAAGGCGAAGGAGTTGGGGAGGTATTAGATTACCGGTCTCACACCGAGCCGATGGAATCGCCACCGTGTTCTAGCCGGCGGGTGCGTTTGCCCTGTCCAGCTGCGCTGCTGCAATCAACGCAAACTGCTCGGGCACCCCATGCCTAACTCCGTTTCTTGCCCCTCGCCTGCAACGTGCAGTATAATGAGGCGGGAGATTGTGTGTACGGGTGCAATGAGAGGTGAGCGTCGCCATGCGCGTAGGGCCGCTAAAAGTGGATAAACGCAAGCTCCGCTGCCTTTGCCGCAAGTGGCGTATAGTCAGGCTGGAAGTGTTCGGCTCCGTGTTACGCGAAGACTTTCACAGTGCGAGCGACATAGACCTGCTGGTAACCTTTGCCCCCGATGCGCGCTGGTCGCTCATGCAGTTGTACGAGGCGGAACAAGAGTTCACCGCGCTGTTTGGACGGCAGGTGGAACTGGTACCCCGTAGCGGGATAGAGCGCAGCGCCAACTACATCCGCCGCCAAGCGATACTGGAAAGCGCGGAGGTCATCTATGCCGCATAATGCCGTGGCAGCAATGCTGGACATGCTGGTCGCTGCGAGACGCGCCGTGAATCGCCTTGCTAACACTACGGAGGAGGAATTTCTTGTCGACGAAGACGCACAGTGGTTTATGTTCAGTCAGATAGTGATTATTGGTGAGGCTGCCAATCGCGTCGACGGTGAAACACGTGCTCGGTATGCACATATCCCCTGGTCCGCCGCGATCTCCATGCGCCACCGTATGGTGCATGGCTACGACTCGATAGACTGGCGTATCGTGTACGCCACTGTAAAGTACGACTTGCCCGCTCTGATCGAAGCCCTGAAGGCAGTTGTTCCGCCAGAAACTTAAGCATGGGCACATCCTTGCCCCTCGCCTGCAACGTGCAGTATAATAGAAGCACAGCTATAGACTGAAGTGAGGAAGCGGTTGGAAAACTGGGAGAAGTGTATCCAGATCGACCCTGCTGTGTGTCACGGCAAACCCTGTATTCGTGGCACACGTATCATGGTTTCAGTGGTTCTGGATAACCTTGCGGAGGGGCTGTCCCCTGAGGAGATTATACAGGAGTACCCTTCGCTGACTATGGAAGACATTCGTGCCGCTATTCATTATGCGGCGTTACTAACCCGTGAGGAAGAGCTGCTGCCCCTGAGATGAGCTTTCGCATCAAGCTAGACGAGAATCTGGGACGAACACACCAGCGGTTTCTACAAAGCTTGGGCTACGACACGGAACTGGTTGTTGATGAGAGGTTATCGGGCGCATCTGATGAAGCTGTGTGGAAACGTGTTTGCGAAGAGGACAGGTTCTTTATTACTCTGGACATCGACTTCTCCGACATTCGCCGCTACCAACCGGGGAGTCACCCTGGCGTGCTTTTACTGCGTCCCGAGACGCGCGGACGCCAGTCGGTGTTGCAGGTGCTGCAAAGAGTGTGTGAGGAATTTTCGTTACAGAGCCTGTACCGGTGTGTCGCAGTAGCTGACGCTACGAAAACCCGGGTACGCCGCCCGCCGGAAGTTTGATGGACGTCTCTTTCACCTTGCCCCTCGCCCGCAACGTGCAGTATAATCTGGTACGCAATTTTTCATCACCACAGGAGCATACGAACGGATGGCTGAAGCGAACAATATCCCCAAAGTGTACGACCCTACGAACGTGGAGGAAAAGTGGTACCACTACTGGAGCCAGAGAGGTTACTTTGCGCCCAGCCCAGAACCAGATAAGCCTGTCTACTGCATCACCATTCCCCCGCCCAATGTCACCGGCTCGCTACATATTGGGCACGCGCTATGCTACACCATCCACGATGCCCTCATCCGCTGGCGCAGGATGCAGGGCTACAACACTCTCTGCGTGCCGGGTACCGACCATGCGGGCATCGCTACCCAGAACGTGGTAGAAAAACAGCTGCGCCGTGAGGGGCTAACACGCCACGAACTGGGTAGAGAGAAGTTCTTAGAGCGCGTGTGGGACTGGGTGCGCGAATATGGTGGGGTTATCCTCACGCAGTTCCAGCGGTTGGGCTGTTCCTTCGACTGGAGCCGCACTCGCTTCACAATGGACGAAGGCTATGTCAACGCTATCATGGAGTGCTTCGTGCGCTGGTGGGAAGATGGACACATCTACCGGGGTAAGCGTGTGATTAACTGGTGTCCGCGCTGCCTTACCGCCCTCTCGGATATTGAGGTGGAACACGAAGACCAGCCCTCGAAGCTCTACTACATCCGCTATCCGTTCCAAGATGGCTCCGGATATGTGGTAGTGGCGACTACTCGCCCAGAAACGATGTTGGGCGATACCGCCGTCGCCGCCAACCCCGCCGACGAACGCTACCAGCGCCTCTTCGGCAAGACCATTATCCTGCCGCTGGTGGGCAGAGAGATACCTCTCATCGCGGACGACTACGCCAAGCCCGAGTTCGGTACAGGAGCGGTAAAGGTGACCCCAGCGCACGACGCCAACGATTTCGAGTGCGGACTGCGCCATAACCTGCCGCAAGTGGTAGTCATCGACGAACATGGACACATGACTGATGAAGCGGGCGAGCGGTACGCGGGACTGGACCGCTACGAGGCGCGCGAAAAGGTTCTGGAGGACCTGAAGGAGCAGGGTTTGCTGGAGAGCGTGGAGGACTACGTGGTTCCTGTAGCCACTTGCGCCCGCTGCGATACGGTGATTGAACCGTTGCTCTCCGAGCAGTGGTTCGTGCGTATGAAGCAGATTGCGCAGCCAGCCATCGACGCGGTAAAAGAGGGGCGCATCCGCTTCATTCCCGACCGTTACACCCGCACCTACCTGGACTGGATGGAGAACATCAAGGACTGGTGTATCTCGCGCCAGCTGTGGTGGGGACATCGCATCCCTGTGTGGACCACTGAGGACGGCGAGTACATCGTCGCCCGTTCGGAGGAGGAGGCGCGCCAGAAGGCGGGAGGCAAGCCTATCCAGCAGGACGAAGACGTACTGGATACGTGGTTCTCGTCCGCGCTCTGGCCCCATGCCGTGCTGGGCTGGCCCGAGCAGACCGAAGACCTCAAAGCATATTACCCCACCTCTGTGCTGATTACCGCGCGCGACATCATCTACCTGTGGGTGGCGCGGATGATTATGACCGGGCTGTACTTCATGAACGATGTGCCCTTCCGCGATGTGTACATCTACGCGACCGTGCTGGACGAGCAGGGACGACGCATGAGCAAATCGCTGGGCACAGGGGTAGACCCGCTTGATCTCATCGAGATGTACGGCGCGGACGCCCTGCGCTTCGCCCTGCTGGTGCGCACCGCCAAGGGGCAGGACATCCGCTTCGCCAGCATCCAGCATGGCAGGCACAGCCAGGTGGAAGAAGCGCGGAATTTCTGCAACAAAATCTGGAACGCCTCGCGTTTCGTGCTGATGAATCTGGATGAAGAGTTCCGCCAGCGATTTGACGGCTCTTTGCCAGCGGATGAGCAGATGAACGACATCGACCGCTGGATTCTCAGTCGCCTGAACCACACCATCCGCACCGTCAATGCGGCGTTGGAAAGCTACGATATGGACGACGCGGCGAAAGCCATTTACTCCTTCCTGTGGGACGAGTACTGCGACTGGTATATCGAAATGTGCAAGCCTCGCCTGAACGCTGGTGGGACGGAGCGCGAGGTCGCCCAGCGCGTGCTCAGCATCGTGCTGGAGCATACCCTGCGCCTGTTACATCCCTTCATGCCCTACATCACGGAGGAAATCTGGCAGAGCCTGCCGCATGAGGGCGAGAGCATTATGGTGGCGCCTTTCCCCGTGCAACGACCTGAATGGAACGCCCTGCAGGCAGAGGAGCGTATGCAAAAGTTGATAGAGGCGGTGCGAACCATCCGCGCCTTACGCACCGAAATCGGCTTCGACATCTCGCTCAAGGCGAACGTGCTGGTTGTGCCCACCTCGCCGGAGGCTGGCGAACTGCTGCGCGAATACGAAGCGGTTACTCGCACACTGCAGCGTGTAGAACCGATGAGGATTGTGGAGAGTGTGCCCGAGGGCGCAAAGGCGGTCGCCGCACACTGCGAGCTGGCGGACGTGTACCTGCAACTGGAGGCGGTTGACCTTGATCGGGAACGTCAGCGTATACAGAAGGAGCTGGCTGCACTGGAGAGGGAACTACAGCGCGTGAACGGTAAGCTGGGCAACGAGCAGTTTCTGCAACGCGCTCCACGCGAGGTGGTGGAAAGAGAACAGGCGATTCAGGCGGAACTGCTGGATCGCCAGGCGAAGCTGCTAGAGCGGTTGAAACGGCTAGGTTAACCGGCTGGGCATCAGACGCTCAGCGTAGCACGGGCGTTTCGCCCGCGATGTGTACACCTGCTACCGCTCGAAGGGTCCGGTGTATAACTGCTGGGGAATATGTTCCGTCTATACAGTGAGATACCCTGTCGGGTAGAGGAGAGTAAGATGCTGAAAGCAGTATTGTTCTGGACTGGAATGTTCTGGTTGTGCGCCAGCTTTGCGATGGCGCAGTCGCAGGACATCGATGATTATGTGCAGACTCGCCTGCACGACCTGCGTGCTACTGTGAAACAACAGACCGCCAACCAGCGCGAGCTGGAGAAAATAAACAAGGACTTTGCCAACTCGTACCGCATCAAGCAGATGACCGCCCGCTATAAGGAACCCTCCAAGATGCGCCTCGAGAGTAAAGTAGGCGTAGTTAACGTGGTATACATCATCAACGGAAACCGCAAGCACGTTTCCGCGGGTCCCGTTAAGAACACCGACGACATCAGCAATGCGCCGGGTAAGCGGCAGTCCTTGATGGATTTCGGCATCCTGACGCCCAGCTTCATGAAGCTGGTGAACGCCAGGTTCCTGCGCTATGACCATGAGGGCGGGATACGCTATCCGGTGTTTGAGCTCACCTGGGCGAACTCTGACGACACCTCCAAACATATCGTCTGGATGGACGGCAAAACGCGCACGGTGGTCAAGCGTCAGTGGTACAACCAGGTGGGCAAGCTGATGGCGGTTTTCTATTACAAGAACCCGGTGGAAGCGGCGCCGGGCATCTGGGTTCCTACGCGAGTAGAAGTGTACAACGCCGAAGGCAAGCTGGGTGGGGTTACCACCTACGTCGACCTGTACGTAAACGAAGGCTTGTCCGACAGCCTGTTCCAGTTTTAAGCCAGATTTGAACATGGCACGGGCATCCTGCCCGTGCCATGCGTTCGTCTCCCCACACATATCCACCGCTAAGCGGCGCAGGCAACGCTATACCCCTGCAAACGCGCTGAATCCGCCATCTATAGGGATGACCGCCCCCGTGACGAACGCGCTTGCAGGCGATGACAACCAGATAATCGTGCCTATCAGGTCTTCCGGTTCGCCGAATCGTCCCATTGGCGTATGGGCAATAATCGCCTGCCCACGCGGGGTGAGGTTGCCCGATTCGTCCAGCAGCAGATAGCGGTTCTGCTTCGTCAGGAAGAAACCGGGCGCGATAGCATTCACCCGCACTTTGGGCGAGTACTCCTGCGCGATGTGCACTGCCAACCACTGCGTGAAATTGCTGACCGCCGCCTTCGCCGCCGAGTAGCCCAGCACGCGCGTCAGGGGCTTGAATGCCGACATGGAGGAGAAATTGATGATTACCCCGCCCGTCTCATTTTCCAACATGTGCCGGGCAAACACCTGACTGGGTAATACCGCCCCGCCGAACAGGTTCAGGTTCACCACCTTTTGCAACGCCTCTACCGGCAGGTCAAAGAAGCTTCGCTCGGGCGAGGTGGATGCTTCGGGCATGTTGCCCCCTGCCGCGTTCAGCAGAACATGCACTGCGCCCACATCGCGTTTTACCTGTTCCGCCACGCGCTCGATGTCCGCCTTGTCCAGTACGTCCATTCGGTAGCCGTATGCCTCGATGCCCTGCTGACGCAGTTCCTGCACGCGCTCTTCCAGCGGAGCGATATCGGTCAGCACGATGCGCGTTCCCGCTTTGCCCAACCCTCTGGCAATCGCGCCTGCCAGCACGCCCGCGCCGCCCGTGAATAGCGCCACCTTGCCCTGCACCGAAAATAGCTCCTCGATATAACTCATACTCTTCCCACCCCTGCTTGTAGCATAGCAATTACAAATCTGGCGTGTGGTTGATATACATTCATTGCACCGTGCCTCTTCTCCTGCTCCTGCAATGACTGGTATAATCCAGATATGCACGCGATTTTCCACCATACGCAGGCGGCGCTATTCGACCTCGACGGTACACTCGTCGAGACGGGCATCGACTTCTCCAGACTGCGCTCGGCAACCCTGCAGCTGATTGCCGAGTATGGGGTAGACCCGCTTCCCCTGCAAGATCTGGACGCGCTGGGCATGGTGGAGCAAGCGGTAGACGCGCTATGCCAGCAGGGAAAGAAAGAAGTCGGTGAGGAGCTGCGCAAACGCGCCTTCGCCCGCCTGCAGGCGATGGAGATGGCGTACTGCGCCGCGCCTCGCCCCGTGCCCGGCATGTATGACCTGCTGCAGGCGCTTCGAGCGCAAGACACCCGCATCGGCATCATCACCCGCAATGACCGCGCCGTCTCCCTGCGCACCCTCAGCACACTGCAGATACCGTATGACCTGCTGGTGAGCCGCGACGACGTGGAAAAGGTGAAGCCGCATCCGCAGCACGTGATGGTCTTGCTGGAGGAGTGGCAGATTCCCCCTACGCAGTGTGTGGTAGTGGGCGACTACTGGATGGACGTGGAGGCAGGCAGGGCGGCGGGCTGTCGCACGGTGGGTATCTGGCGTCTGGACGTGCCCATCAACCCCTTCCGCCACCATCCGCCCGACGTGCTGGTGCGCGAGTTGAGGGAGCTGTTA
>JANWYZ010000149.1 GCA_025054895.1 bacterium
GCGTGCGCTGCGTGGCGATGCGGGTCATTTCACTGTGCTCGCGGAGATTGGTTGTGGCACGGGACGGATGCTGCAGCATTTTGCCTCGCTGGCGGATTATGTGATAGGCGTGGACTTCTCTCTGCAGAGTTTGCAGTTGTGTCGCCAGCGAATGCAGGGTATGGGGGCGTTAGAAAAAACGCTGCTGATACACGCTGACGCCTGCTTCTTACCGCTTGCGGATGAGGCGGTGGACGCAGTAGCCAGCTGCCAGCTGGTAGAACATCTGCCGAGCGACCGCCTGCGTCGGCAGGTGCTCGCGGAGATAGCGCGCGTGTTGAAAACGGGTGGACGGTACGCGGTGTCGGGCTATCACTGGTCGTGGGTGACGCGATGGGGTGGAGCCAAGCAAGGAATGCACTATGGGGGTATTTCTTACTATCGCTTCACCCGTGCCGAGTTTCATGAACTGGTCAGCGCACACCTGCCGGTGGAGTCTCTGCGTAGTGTGATGGGTTACGTGTGGCTGGCTTCGGGTAGCAAGGGGGCGTGAATGGCAGATATCGTTCTGGACGTAAAAGATGTCAGTGTGGAGATAGGCGGCGCGCGCCTTATCGAGAACATCACTCTGCAGGTAGAACGTGGCAGCACTGTCGCCATTATCGGTCCCAACGGTGCGGGTAAGACTACCCTGCTGCGTGCGGTGTTAGGGCTGGTGCCGCTTTCTTCCGGCAGCATCACCCTGTTCGGAACACCCATCGCCGATCTGGGCGAATTACGCAAGAAGGTCGGTTATGTGCCACAGAGGTTGGACTACGACCGATATCTTCCTTTAACGGTAAAGGAGATGCTGCGCGCTTACGCGCCGCACGCCCTGCCGTCAAGTATTGAAGATGCGCTGCGGGAAGTGGGCGTTCGCCCGATGCTACACCACCCGATTGGCAAGTTGTCTGGCGGACAGCTGCAACGGGTGGTCATTGCGCTCAACCTGCTGCGCCAGCCGGAGATACTATTTCTGGACGAACCCGCTACCGGTGTGGATATCGAAGGAGAAAGCCGTTTCTACGATATTATCGAACGATTGCGGGAGCAACACCATCTAACGGTAGTGCTGGTCTCGCACGACTTGAGCGTGGTAACGCGCTACGCTTCGCAGGTGCTGTGTCTGAACCGCCGTTTATTGTGCTTTGGCCCACCTGCGGAAGCTCTGGACGCGGAGATGATTCGTCTGGTATACGGGCAAGATACCACACTCTACACACATCAGGAACACCAGCCATGATGGAGATACTACAGTACCCCTTCTTCCAGCGCGCGCTGATTGCCTCCATACTGCTGGGGTTCAGCCTGCCGTTGATTGGGGTGTTTGTGGTGACGCGGCGACTGTCCTTCTTCAGCGAGGCGGTGGCGCACTCGGCTTTCACGGGGCTGGCGATCTCCGCTCTCCTCATGACCCCTGCCATGCCAACCGTTATCGCCTTTGCGGTGCTGGTCACGCTGGCTATCGTCTTCACCCTGCACCGTACAGAGATACCGACCGATACGGTGCTCGGTGTGTACCTCGCCCTGTGTGCGGGGTCTGGCATCCTGTTGCTGGGCATGTTACAGGGTTACCAGCCGGGGCTGTTTCAGTTCCTGTTTGGAGATATCCTCGCTCTGGCGTGGCAGGACGTATGGCTGGTGGTAGTGATGTGCGCGGGCAGTGCGCTGGCAATGCTGCTGATGTGGAATGCGCTGTTGCGGGTGTCCGTGCATCGTGAGATGGCGCTGGCGATGGGCACGTCCGTTGCGCGGGTGGACCTGCTTTTCCTCCTGCTGCTGGCGGTGATGGTCACGCTATCGCTGAAGCTGATAGGCATCGTGCTGGTTACGGCGATGCTATTGTTACCAGCCGCTGCTGCGCGGAATCTTGCGCGCAGTTTTCGTGGTATGGCGATACTCGCCTGTGTGATAGGCGGTGTGAGCAGCGTGCTGGGGCTATACGCCTCATACTGGTTTGGCACTGCATCGGGCGCGGCGATTGTACTTACGGCAGCAATAGTGTTCGTGCTGTCGCTGGTGCTTCGCCGAGCAACCTGAGGCGCCTCTGTCACAGAAGACTCCCTGGTTGCCACACAATCCGGGCACGATGTGGAAAAGGAGCTGCGAATCGCGAGAAAGAATCACTTTACCTATCAGGTGAACACAGAGGGGTGTCTTGATGCGTGCCTTACAGCTTTCCTTTGCCACGCTGCGAGAAGCGCCCGCAGATGCAGTCAGCGTGCATGAGCGCCTGTTGCGTCGTGCAGGTTTTATGCGCAAAGCGGAAGCGGGCGTGTACGTTTTCTTGCCTTTGGGAGCGCGCGTGCTACGACGGATGGCGCAGGTACTGGAGCAGGAATGTGAAGCAAAGGGGTTCCAGCCGGTGATCACACCGCTTGCGGAACCGTTACAGGCGGTGGTTGAATCCGCTCGCTCTCAGGTGCGTTCGTGGCGCGCCCTGCCCGTGAAATGGTACACCATGAGCCGGATTCGCTATGAACACAGCGAACCACGCGGAGGGTTACTGGAAGCGCGCGAGGCTATCAACCTGCAGCTGTGGTGCTTCGATGCCGATACGCCGTCGGCAATGGAGAATGTGGCTCTAATGCGAGAGGCGCTCGTTCGCGCCTGCTGGCAGATGGGTATTGACACGCTTGCGGGCGATTGCGACGGCTGGGCATTGCTGGCGATGGTGGAACACGGAGAAGATTCGTTGCTCCAGTGCGCCTCTTGCGGCAGCGCCGCCGCGCCAGAGTGGTATCCATTGTCTTCTGAAAGTATCGCCGCCTCATGCAGCGAGGTGCCTCCTGCCCAAATCGTGAGCACGCCCAACCTGCGCACTGTGGGGGAGGTGGCGGCTTTTCTCAACGTACCGCCGTCACGACTGGTGAAAACGCTGTTACTGGTGGTAGACGGCAAAGCGGTGGCAGCGCTGGTGCGTGGAGATCACGAACTGAGTGTGCTCAAGGTGCGGCGCGCGCTGGGAGCAACCGCAGTGCAGCTGATGTCGGCGGAACGGGTGGAAGCGATTAGCCGTGCGCCAGTAGGATATGCCGGACCGGTGAGCTTAGAAGGCATACCGCTCATAGCGGATTGGGCGGTGCGTCCGATGCAGGACTTCGTGGTGGGAGCGAATCTGGCAGATGCGCACCGAGTGCATGTCTGCTGGGGACGCGACTTCGCGGAGCCAGTGTGGGCAGACCTGCGAACGGCTTCACCTGGCGAACGATGCGGTCGATGCGGCGGCGAACTGGTTCTGCGACAGGGCATCTTTGTGGGGAAAGTGCAACTGTGGCAGAGTGAGCACGGGCTGGTGTATGATGATGCACAGGGGGTGCAGCAACCGGTGCAGGCGACGGTAGGAGAGTTGAATCTGACGCGCACTCTGGCAGCTCTGGTGGAATCGAGCCATGATAACGACGGACTGGTGTGGCATCCGAGCGTCGCACCGTTTGAAGCGGTGATCCTGTTGCTTAACCCCTTCGAGCAAGATCAACGCAATGTCGCAGAGAGTTTATACCTGTCGCTACGGGAGCGTGGTATCGATACCTTGCTGGATGACCGCGACCAGCGCGCGGGGATGAAGTTCAAGGATGCCGACCTGATAGGCATACCCGTTCAGGTAGTGATAGGTCGCTCGGCATCTGAAAAACTTGTAGAGGTACGCTTGCGTCGCGACAGACAACCTCACCGGGTTGCGCTGGAGGATGCGGCGATTGCCGTAGAAGAGTTGCTGCTGCGGCAGAAGGAGGTGGTTAGTTGAAGGTGGTTCGGTTTCTGGTTCTTCTTGGGCTGCTGGTAGTGCTTGGCATGCAATTCCGCTCGTGCCTGCGTCCGGCGATGACCGGAAAGCCTGCAGCGGAGCTGTTCGCCTCGCGCTGGTGGAACTCCGAGCCATTGACCATGCAAAGCCTTCGAGGCAAGGTGGTGCTGCTCGATTTCTGGGCAGTGTGGTGAGGAGGCTGTATGGCGGGGCTGCCGGAGGTAGCCCGATTGCATGAACAATATTCCTCGCGTGGACTGGTAGTTATTGGCGTTCATGATGCTTCGGGTAAATCGGAGCAGATCGAACAGGCGATTCGCGAGAAGGGCGTCAGATATGCGGTGATGCGCGATACGGAAGCTCGTGAGACCTTCTCCGGTTACCGCATTATGGGCATTCCACATCTGATTCTGGTGGGCAAGGACGGCAAAATCCTGGCGGATGGAAAACCGCTGGAGCAACTGGAGAATCTGATTCGGCAGGAATTGGGCACGCCATGAACCGCAAACCTTCGGTATTAACGGTTACCCTCAACGCGGCAGTAGACAAGACCTATCGCGTGGAGGGTTTTTGCCTGGACAGAGTGTTCCGCGTGGAGGCGGGTAGAGTGGTCGCTGGCGGGAAGGGTATCAATGTGGCGCGGGTGCTCCACACGTTGGGCGTGCCGGTGGTCGCTACAGGCTTTCTGGGGGGGCACAACGGCGCGTTCATCCTCGATAGCCTGAAGCAAGAGGGCATACCGGGGGATTTCGTGTGGACGCAGGGCGAGAGCCGTGTGTGCCTGGCGGTGATTGACCCCGTTGCGGGCACGCAGACCGAATTGAATGAAATCGGTCCGGAGATACGCTCTGAAGAGGTGTCGGCGCTGGAGCAGAAGATGGCGCAGCTGTTGCCTCAGTTCGCCTACGTGACCCTCTCCGGTAGTGCGCCGCCGGGCGTGCCTGCTGACTTCTACGCGCGGGTGATCCGTTTAGGGCGCAATGCGGGCGTGAAGATGGTGCTGGACAGCAGCGGCGCGTTGCTGAAGCAGGGGGTGGAGGCTATTCCCTGGATGTTAAAACCCAATCGCGTGGAGCTCGCCGCCATTTTCGGACAGGAACCAGCGGATGTGCCGGAGGCAACGGAGATGGCTTGCCAGCTAGTGGCAAAGGGGATAGAGGTAATAGTGGTGACGCTGGGCAAGCAGGGAGCGGTATGGGTGAGTGCGGATGGCGCATGGTTCGCGCAGCCGCCAGAGGTGGAGTTTGTGAGCGCGGTAGGTTCGGGCGACTCGATGCTGGCGGCGATGCTGTATGCGATGATAGAGGGTATGTCGCCCCCGGACATCCTGCGCTGGGGCGTGGCAGCAGGCGCGGCGAACGCGGCGGTGTTCGGCGCGGGCTTCTGCACACGGGGGCAGATTGAGAGCCTGGTACCGAGGGTTCTTTGCCATGCCCTTGGTTAGCCGTTGTAACCGGTGGTTTGTTCTGACTAGGGGCGTTACGTTGCACGATCGCGCATCCATATCTGTGCAGCGCCGAGCTGTTCGGCTTCAGCCTTGCTTTCTACGGGGTGAGCGGTGCCGCGGGAAGGCTTTCTACCTCTTCACGCCGAAACTGCAGCCTGTATGAACACCCAAATCACGACCATTCCCAAGTGGCATCTTCAGGCGGTGCAGGTGGGGCAATCGATAGCTACCACCATGATTCTCTACGGTCAGCCTTACTATGCCAAACGCGCGTTAGACTGGAACCCGTCTACTATTGCGCTGGCGCAGATCGCAGTAGGCGTGCTTACCGCTATCGGCTCGGTGCTGGGCGGGAAGGTAATTGAGCGACACGGTTGCCGCGCCTCTCTCCAGTTGGGGTTGTTGGGACTGATAGCGGGTTCGCTAGCGGGCTCGGTGTTACCCGAAGGCTGGAATATGGTCGTTGCGATTGCGCTGGTTGCGGGGTTTCAGGGCTTCATCTGGCCCGCCATCGAAGCCGCCCTCACCCGTGGAGAGCCTCAACACCGCGTGCAGCATCTGGTGGGTATGTACAACCTCGGCTGGTCAGGCGCGAGTGGTTTTTCCTTTTTCATCACCACCCCGCTGATGAGCGTATTTGGTTTGCGAGCGATGTTTGTGCTGCCTCTCATGTTGTACCTGCTCAACCTGCTCATCGTGTGGAAAGCGCTGCCCGACTACGATAGCATCCCCGACGACCACCATACAGTAGTAGACCCCGAGGGGGTGGAACTCGCTCCACAACAACGCCATGCTTTCCGTCTACTGGGCTGGCTGGCGAACCCGATGGCGTACGTGGCGATTAACGTCATCGTCACCTACAACCCTCTGGTGGCGCAGCGCATTGGGGTGAGCTTCGCCACCGCCAGCAGCTGGTTCAGCCTGTGGTTTTACGTACGTATGGCGGCGTTTGACCTGCTGCGCCGATGGAGCGGATGGCATTATCGCCCTGGAATGCTGTTTGGCGCGTTTGGAGCCGCAATGCTGGGCTTCGCAGGCATGATATTAGCGCCCTCACTGGCGGTGCATCTGCTGGCGCAGGTCCTGTTTGGGTTGAGCATCGGCTTGCTCTACCAGTCCTCGCTGTTCTACTCGATGGCGGGCAGTGAGGAGAAGGGCACGCACGGCGGCTTCCATGAGTCCTTCATTGGTCTGGGCATCGCGGTAGGGGCAAGCATGGCGTTCGTGGGCGACCGCCTCGCGCCTCAGCAACCCATGTTGTCGGTGGGATTGGTATGGGGCGTCATGGCAGCCGCTTTGTTGGCGATGTGGAGGATAGCCAGCAGGGTAACACGGTACGGCAGCTCGCGGTGAGCATTGCCTACGGTTTTATTAACGCCCGCAGCAGGTTTAACACGTCTTGCGCCGCCGTCGGCAGGGTGTTCACGAACACATTCGTCACCAGCGGCAGCACGATGGCGATGGTAACTAGTCCCATCGCGATTTTGGCGGGCGCGCCCACGAAAAACACCGGCATCTGTGGCACCGCCCGCGACACGATGGCTAACGCCGTATCCACCACAATTAACACCGCAGTGGCGGGAGCTGCTATCCGTAGAGCCAGCAGAAACACCTGCCCAACCACCTCGGAGAACAGGGGCTGTAACCGCGCCGCGTCCAGCGCGACGCCCCCTGCAGGCACCGCCTGAAACGACTCTGCCAGCGCAGCCACCAGCCAGTGGTGCGCGTTTACCTGTAAGTAAACTACCATCAGCAACAGCATGTGGAACTGCGCCAGCAGGGAAGCGGGGGCAGGCGCAAACGGGTTCATCAGCTGGTAGATTCCGTAACCCACCTGCATATCCAGAAACGCCCCTGCCATCTGCACCGCGCTGAAGAAGAGCGACACCAGATAGCCAATCAGCATTCCTACCAGCGTCTCGCTCAGCAGAATACCAATCAGGCTCAACCAGTCTTCCGGTGGAGTGCCTACCTTGCCCAATGTCGCAGGGGTGAGCGCGAGGGCAAAGGCAGTACCGAAGCCCAATTTGATGGGCGCGGGCACGCTGGGACTGCCGAACACGGGCGCAGTAACCATCAGCCCCGCGATGCGGAACAGCACCACCAGAAACGTCCAGAAGAGTTGTGTCGATGTCCAGACGGGGTCCACGTCACTATCTCGGTACAAACGAAAGCAACCTTACCATAAACGCTACCATCGTGGCGAGCATCCAGGGACCAAAAATCACCAGCGCAATCACTACGGCGGCGATTTTGGGCACGAACGTCAGCGTCACCTCCTGAATCTGCGTCACCGCCTGAAAGAGGCTTACCAGCACTCCCGCCACCATGCCAAAAAGGAGCACGGGTAAGGCGATTTGTATCAGCACCCACAGCGCCTGTC
>JANWYZ010000014.1 GCA_025054895.1 bacterium
GCTCTGGTGCCTGTGGGGGGCGGTGCAGGCGTTTGCCATACCTCCAGCCGACATCGAGTATCCACCTCTGCAGTATACTCTGCCCAAGCCTGAGCGGGTGGCGCTGCCCAACGGCGTGGTGGTGTACCTGCTGGAAGACCGCGACCTGCCGCTGGTGGAGGTAGAGATACGCCTGCGTGGGGGAAGCCTGTATGAACCGGCGGACAAGGCGGGGCTTAGCGCAGTGTTCGCGCAGGCATGGCGCAACGGGGGCACGCTGACACGCTCTCCCGAGGCGTTCAATACCGCCGTAGAGGACATGGCGGCGCTGCTGGAGGTAGGCGAGGACGGGGATACCGTCGGCATCACGATGTCGGTGCTGGCGCGCGACTGGCGTCGGGGGCTGGCTCTGCTCGTGGAGTTGCTCCGCGCGCCCGCCTTCCGCGAGGAGCAGGTGCAGCTGGCGAAAGCGCGGTTGGTTGAGCAGATTCGCCGTCGCAACGACGACCTCGCCGGCATCGCCAGCCGGGAGTTCGCCGGACTGGTGTACGGCGTGAACCATCCGCTGGGCAGGCTGCCCAGCGTACAGACGGTGCAGAGGGTGACCCGCCGCGACCTGCAGGAATGGCATCGCCGACTGGTAACGCCGCGCAACCTGTGGATAGCGGTCACAGGCGATATCGACCGCCGCGCCGTGCGGGAGGAGCTGCGTCGGCTGCTGGGCAACTGGCGCGGCGCGGCAGCTGTGTTGCCAACAGTGCCCGCTCCGAGAGAGCAGGGGGCGGTGACAGGCTTTATCGCGAAGCGGGCGGAGCAGGCGCATGTGCGCGTGGGGCATCTGGGCGTGCCGCGCGGCGTGCCCGAACGGGCGGCGCTGGACGTAATCAACTACATCTTAGGCGGCTCCTTCACTTCGCGCCTCACGCGGGAGATTCGGGACAGTCGCGGGCTGGCTTACGCGGTGTGGAGCAGCTTTGCCCCTGCCAATCCGCGCGGGCTGTTCGTGATGGGCTGTCAGACCAAAAGCGAGTCGGCGCAAGAAGTCATCCAGCTGATGAAAGAGCAGGCGCGCCGTTTGACGGAAGAGCCGCCCAGCGAGGAGGAACTGCAGCAGGCGAAGGAGAGCCTGGTGAACTCCTTCGTCTTCCGCTTCCCCACGACAAGTGATGCCGTCCTCGCGCAGATGCTGCTGGAGATATACGGGTTGCCTCGCGATACCTACGACACTTATATCGCGCGCGTGCAGGCAGTCACGGCGCAGGACGTGCTCGCGGCGGCGCGCAAGTATATCCATCCTGACCACTTGCTGGTGCTGGTGGTGGGCGACGGCAAAAAGCTCACGCACCTGGCGGCACACGCCAAAAGGATGCAGGCCAGGTAAGGTTTGCTAGAAGAGGACAAGGCTCCCTCCGAACCGTCATCGTACCAAATGCGCACTGCAGCGTGCTCCACCTCACGCACAGGGTCACGACAGAGCGTGACCCTCCAGAAGTTACCCGTTTGCCGGTACGCGGTCAACGTAGCACGGGCGTCTCGCCCGTAACCCCACGTGCAGGATGCACGTGCCACCGGAAGGATGCGCTCTACCTCATGCACAGGGTCACGGCAGAGCGTAACCTTCCACCTGCCTGTCGCTTAGATACAGCAAAATCACGAGCGAATTAAAGCACGAATGCGCTGGACATGCATGATGTATGGATGAATCCGTTGCAAACAAAAAAAGCCCACAGGTCAGTGCTGCCTCCGACCTGTGGGAAGTTGGGTGTGCTGCCGATAGGATTGTCCAGTATTGCTTAGTCTAACTAAATTATACGGCATCTCTCCGCAAAAGTCCAGTGGTTTCGATAGTCTTTCCCAATTTTTTCGCAAAAAAATCGGGTAGCGCAGGGACGCCAATGGGTACAAGCCCCATTCTGCGCTTGGGGCACAGGTATGTTTTGCTTCACTAAGTAGGAGGAAGCAAAGTTCGTTCGGGAGGAACGTAGATGTACCTCAAAAGCTTAGAAGGAGGAAAGATGATGGGCAAACCTGTGCTCAATCGCTGGTGGGTACTGGTAGGTGCGTTGATGATACAGGTATCGCTTGGGGCAGTGTACATCTACAGCGTGTTCAAACCTGCCTTGAAAGAGCGTTTTCCGCACTGGAGCGATACCGACCTCGCCTTACCCTCCCAGCTGGTACTGGCGTGCTTCGCTTTTAGCATGCCGTTTTTTGGCAGGCTGCAAGACCGCTTTGGTCCGCGCCTGGTAGCGATGATAGGCGGTGTGCTGCTTGGCTTAGGGCTGATCAGCGCATCATTCGCATCCTCTCTAACGCACTTTGTGCTCAGTTACGCAGTGATTGGCGGCATTGGTATTGGGGCAGCGTATGTGTGTCCGATAGCGACCTGCGTGAAGTGGTTCCCCGATATGCGAGGGGTGATCACAGGGCTGGCGGTGGCTGGGTTCGGAGCAGGCGCACTGGTGTTTACCCCAGTAGCGCGTCATCTTATCGCCACGCAAGGGGTAATGCCCACTTTCTTGTATCTGGGCGTCATCTTCCTCACCACCGTTTTGCTGGGGGCGCAGGTGATGGTGAACCCTCCACCAGGATACACGCCCGGCAAGGGTGCTGTGAAGAGTACCGCCAGCCCGTCTGACGTACCCAGCCTCACCCTGCAGCAGGCGGTGCGTACGTGGAAGTTCTGGCTACTGTGGTTCACCTACTTTACAGGCTGCACCGCCGGTTTGATGATTATTATGAACTCGATGAACATCTGGCAGTCGTTTGCGGTTGGGGCGGTAGAGCAGACACCCATTGCGCACACCACCTTCGCCGCGATTCTGGCGCAGGGAGCTACCGCGGTCATTGTGGTCTCCATCCTCAACGCGGTAGGACGAGTAGCATGGGGTAAAGTATCCGACTTGCTGGGACGCCGAACCGCGCTCTGCCTCATGTTCCTGTTTGCCGGCGTGGTAATGCTTTCGCTGCACTTCCTGCGGAGCTACCCCCAGTTTCTGGTCGGGGTGGCTTGTATCGGCTTCTGCTTCGGCGGCTTTCTGGCTGTATATCCTGCAGTGACTGCGGACCTGTTTGGCACGCGCCATATCGGGGCGATTTATGGGGCAATGTTTTCCGCTTACGGAGCGGGAGGTCTGCTCGGTCCCTGGTTGGCGCCCCGGCTGATGCAAGTGGTGGAACGTGTTCCTTACGAGGTGCTGGAACGAGGCAACAACATCGCCGTACGGACCTTCGAAGTGGGTAGCTATACCCCAGCGTTCGCCGTTTCTGGCATTTTGTGTTTGATTTCGGCGGCGCTGATGCTCGGGCTTCGAGTAACCGCCCCAGCCCCAGGTGCCGGCGGGGAAGAAACCGCACCTGCGCTCGTTCAGACTGGTGACCAGAAAGTTCCTACCGCTCGGTAAGAGCGTCACGCCATCTGCGGAATGGATGCGCGTGGGGTACCCAATCACACCAGCAAGCGGATGTATACTCCGCTTGCTGGACATATAGATACCGGTGCTTTTTGATGCCTCAGCACATCCATCACAGAGGGCTGGCTTGACGAGACATACTCTATCAAGAGGGTTACGGAACTCTTATCCGTATCTCGTACAGAACCTGGTCGCCCCCGTAGCCGCCGATGACGGCAAGGCGATTCACAGGCTGTTTGGGGTTGGGGTCAGCGGTATAGAGCACGGGCTTGCCGTCCACCAGCAGCCATACCTCGCCGTCTCGCCGCGTTAGCTGCAGGCTGTGCTTGCCCGGCGTCATCATCACCTCTCCATCGCCCTCCTCGCGCCCGAAGAGGCGAAAGCGGGTGATGGTGTTACCGTAACCACCCACGAAGGCGATGTAGTCCACCCCTGCGCTCATGTGCGGGGTACCGGGCAAAAACGCGCCCAGAACGCCGTCTTGCTTCGCCTCGATTTGCGCCCACAGGTCGAACTCGAGTGCATTCAAGCCATCGATGTACACCACCGATTCCTCATGTCCAGAGTGACGCAACACGCCTCCTTCCAGCTTCCAGCCGCTGCCCGTGAACTTCAGCGCAGGGTCATCAGGCATCAGCACGCGCGTTGCCGCCTCGCGAGTCAACTCGGCAGGCGCGTTAGAGGGCATGGGGAATCGCCCGTTCGGCTCTAACATCACCGCGTAGAAGAGATGGTACGGCTCGTAAACCGAGTATGCCTTGTCGTCGGCGGCAATCACGTCAATCGATGCGCCCACTTCGCGTCCGCCGCGTGTCCAGTACCACACGCCTTCGCCTCGGTTGGGCAGGCTGAACTCAAAGACGGTGGTTCCATCCGCCCCGCGCGCCCCTTTCCACTTCAAGCCGGGTGTCGCGCCCCACGGCGAGCGCACAGTTAGGGTGTCGCCGTTGAGAACCTCTATCGCCTGTACTCCTTCGCGCGAGAAGACGCCCTTGCCCTCGCCGTCGAACACCGCGTAGATGCGCTTCCATCGCCCCTTTATGGTGAACAGTGCGTAATAAGCGTTGTCGTCGTGCGCCTGCTTGAAAGTGAAGCGCAACCCACCTTTATCCATCTCGCCTGCAGGCGGGATGTGCCTCCATTCGCTGTCGTCGCCGTCTACGGTGGCGCGGTAGGCGTAGATGAAGGGCTGCCAGGGGTAGAGCGGGTAGGGGTCTATGTCGTCCGTTAAGCCGTCGCCATCGCAGTCGGGGCTGGTGGGGTTGGGCTTGACGTACTGAGCAGGAGGTTTGTTGAAACTGAACTGCAGGTGTGAGTACGCCCAGGTGCTTAACATCACCTTACGCAGGTCAGTGATTCTTCCGTCAGTAGAGCGTTTGCGCGGGTTGCTGCCAAACCGTTTCTCATCCAGCGGCAGGCGCGGGTCATCGTCTGGTACGCCGTCCTCATCGGCGTCGCGCACGGTAACCGTGTAGCCGATATACATGCGCAGCCACTGTGCGTCGGTGACGGTTCGGTCCCAGTACGCCATGCATTGCCAGTGTTCACCGTGTCTGCCCGCGGTGTTCCATGTGTTTTCTGCAAAGGTTCCGTCGGGATTGGTGCGGCGGTAGCGTGGTTCAGGATGGTTGAACACGATGCGCTCGTCCTCGCGGTTTGCCAGCGAAAACGCGCCAAAGGATTCCATCTGGTGGTGGAACTCATGCGTGACCAGCCAGGCGGTATCGCCTCCGCCCAGGAACTGCGAGCGGGCGGGTATCCCATCAGGTAAGCCGTCTACGCCGTAGGTTCCTCCCCCAGAGCCGTAGAACTCCCACTTTTGGGTACGCGCGTTCCATCGGCGGGGAAACGCCTGCTCAATCTGCCCGGGGTAGGGGCGTTCTTCGTAAACAGGCTGGGTGTTGGTACGTACAACGTCCTTCGTATCCAGAATGGTGAACTCGCCTCCTCCAGGACCTCGAAAATCCTCACCCGGATAACTGCGACAGAGGGGCCACCCTTTGTAAAAGGGATCGGCGTTGTCCGGTTCGGGTCCCCAGCGTTGCCAGCGATCGTCGATGAAAATCTGAAAGTCTACCCAGAAGCGCATTCCGCTGTTCACCCAGAAGAAACGCGAGGCGGCTTCGTACTCCCTGCGGATAATCTCTATCTCCTGCGGGGTGAGCTTCTGCGGGCGCGGGGCGACAGCACCGCTGGCGTCATGCGCCGAAGCCACGTTCACCACGTTGGGCATGATCAATACCTTCACCGGCACGTGGATGACCGTTTTGTAACCTTTGGGCGCCTGTGTGGAGACGGCGTACTCGCGTCGCCAGGGCTGTTGCGCCCCCCAGCGTCTTTCTTCGGGAGTGGGCGAGGCTGCGGGGTCATAGATACGGTAGAAATATCGCTTGCCCGGCTTAAGACCGTCTACAGTAACGGTATGCCACTGCCTGCGTCCGGCGACGCGCACCACGCGCACCCCGGGCTGTGCCCAGAAGTCGGTCTTTCTGCCCTCAGGGCGCCAGGCGATCATGGGAATATCGCCTTCACGCACCTGTACCACCGTCTCGCAGGGTTCTTGCGTGAAGTACTGGACTGTGAAGCTGGTACGGGTGATGCGCGTTACGGGGCGTGTGGGGTCGTTCAAAGGCGCGCTATCATCCCCTGCAAAGGATGTAGATGCAGCAATTGCCATCATCAGTACGCACAGCGCGAGAAAAGCTCTTTTCATCTTCTCATCTCCTCAGCGACAAAGCGGCTTCAACGTATTACAGGTTAGAAACACATCTAGCAAATTACTCTCCAACCTTGCCCTACTCCTTTTGTTAAGAATTGTTAAAGCAAGGGAAACGCCAACTGGTGTACAATACATATAGTGTGAAACGCATCGAATGCATCATCCGCCCGTTCAAACTGGACGAAGTGAAACTGGCGCTGAGCGATCTGGGTGTGGTCGGGATGACCGTTACCGATGTGCGCGGGCGCGGCAGCAATGAAGAATCCCGTGAGCATTATCGCGGCGCCGGATATACCATCTACTTGCCCCCGAAGGTCAAAATCGAGATGATTGTTCGCGACGAAGATGTAGAACCCATCGTACAGACTATCCTGCAACACGCGCGCACTGGCGAGCCCGGCGACGGCAAGATTTTCATCCTGCCTATAGAGGATGCGGTGCGCATACGTACGGAAGAGCGTGGCGACGTGGTGTTGTAAACCAAACTATTCTACAAGGAGGAATATAACAGTTGAGGCGCAAAGCATTCACCCTGATCGAGCTGCTCGTAGTGATCGCGATTATCGCGATACTGGCAGCTATTCTGTTCCCTGTCTTCTCGCAGGCTCGAGCGAAGGCGAGGCAAGCCACCTGTACCAGTAACCTGAAGCAGATAGGTCTCGCCTTCCTGATGTACGCGACCGATTATGATGGCAAGTTCCCCACCCCTGGCGGTCAAAGGCTAATTAACCCGGCAACAGGACAGTGCGAGTTCCCACAGAACGGCTGGGTGCAATCCGCGGGCGCGGGGTTAGGACAGGACATCGGCGGTATCTTCCCCTACGTGAAGATGCGCACTAACAACCCCTCATCCAACTTGTGGTCCTGTCCGCACGCGATACCGGGTCAGAACAACGTTTTCTCGCCCGGGCAGAATTATGTAATGAACGACTACGTGCGGGCAGCCCATCCGGGCCAGAACTTCACACGCACCGGTTGTAGCACCACCAGTGCCGGCTACTTCGACGGTGCGTCGGACGCCTCGCTTGCTCAGCCAGCCCAGACCATCCTGGTATACGAAGGAGCGCAGCGCACCAACGGTAGCGTCGCGCGCAACGGTAGCATCTACTTCAGCCTGGGCGCTACCAGTGCCCACCCACCGATTCCGGTCAACAACCCCACCATCTACCACAGCAACGGCAGCAACTTCATCTTCTGCGATGGGCACGTGAAATGGTTCCGCCCGGAGGTCACCTGGACAAACGACCATCGCAACCAGAACGCCTGGCTGCAAACCTATAACCCCACCTACTGGAACGTGTTGGTGAACGTACTGCGGGTTGGTCCGGGCGGTGGCAGCGTGGACATGTGGGACCCGCAAATCGGCGGAGTAGTGTATCCTTAAGCGGTACGCCGGTTCTGACCATTAGCGTTACCGATAGGGGCAGACATAACAGTCTGCCCCTACAAATATCGTTCCTGTCATGCTGAGCCGAAGCGAAGCATCTCGTCCCTTTTCTGTCATGCTGAGCGCAAGCGAAGCATCTGAGACCCTTCGCTAACGCTCAGGGTGACAACGGGGGCTGGAGGGCGAGGCTCCCGCCGAGCCGTTGGGTTCAGAATGACAACGGGGGTGGAGCGTCATGCTACAAGAGCGATAGACGCAGGCTGCATCAACCTCTGACGCATTTGGCGGGCGTGTACATGGTATCCCTCGTGCAGCCAGAGCCAGTATCGCAGCCGAACGGGCATCACCGGCTGGGCAACCAGTTCTATCGTCGCATAGCGTCGGTCTTCTGCAGGCTTGCCACGAGCGGCGCCCCAGAAACCCTGTCGCACCCAGTTGCACCCTTCGTTCTCGGCGATAAGCAGCGAAAGGCTCTCGCTCAGGTCGCCCGGATGGAACATGGTCAGCACAGGCGGCACCCAGTCGCCCATGCGCCAGCCGAAATGCACCTTCGCGCCGTATACCTCCGGCGGATTGTCGCCGACGCCCACGAAGTTGGGGAAACTCTTCGTCCACCAACGGGCTGAGAAACGCGCCTCCAGCGCCACCAGTTCGTTTGCCTCCGCCGACAGGGGTTGAACCTGAACGTCCACTTCTACCAGAGGCAGTGCAGCGAACACGCGGTAACGCTGCGTCACCCGCAAGGGCAGGTTGCCTCCGCCAGCGGTTACTTCAACCGTCGTCCAAACGGGATTGCGCTCTACCACACGCACGTTTGCCCTTCCGTTGCGTTGCCACAGAATATCGTCTACCACAAACTGGGCGGTATCCAGTGCGGGGCGTTTGACATCGCTCCTGCCGAACGTACCGATTCCTGCACCACCACTCTGCGCTGCGTAGTCCCTGCCGGTGCGCCTGGAGTACAGGCGGGTGAGCGTTCCTCCGGCATCTTCGCGCCATTCTAACTCCAGCACGCCGTTGTCCAGACGCACCGTTCCACCTTCGCTCTGCACACGGATAGGCGACGAGGGTACACCTCGTAGAGGCGACACCGCCAACACCAGCGAGCCAGTCTGTTCCACCCGCTCCAGCGCAACCCAGTCCAGCGCGAGGTTGCACACCCGACGGTCATCGCCCGCCCCCTTCTCCGCCGGACGGTGCGCCTGCTCAAAGAGCAGCTGAATCTCGACAGGTCGTTCGGACAGGCGTTTGCGCGGCGGCAGGTTCATCTCCAGCGTTTGCCAGCCCGGGCGCAGGTCATACTCCCCCACCTTCTGCCCATCAGCAAACACAGCAACGCGGTTCCCCCAGTTCACCTGCCCGTGCAGCAGCAGCCGATATCTGCCCTCGGCGGGAACGGGCACACGCAGTACCGTTTCGCGTCCCTCGCCCGGTATCCAGCGGATGGTGTTGCCCTGTGCCCAACTCTCGCGTTGCGCCATTCCTTTCACCAGTACCCGCTCGTCGTCCACCGAGCCGATATCGACACGCCAGCTCTGTTGGCGCGGAGGGAGTATAAAGTGTAACCTGCCGTCAGCGGCGTGTGTGGGCAAGGGAGTGCCGTCTGGCAGGCGCGCCTGCCACGCTCTTCCGCGCAAACCCGCTGGCAAAGGCACAGACGCTGGTATCCCCCGCGCCTCGTCCGCGCTGGTAATCAGTAGAGAGGCTACCTGTTGCTGGTGAGCTCTGGACAGGCGACGCGGTGCGCTGGCGATGGTCATGGGTACCGAACGCTCGTGCGTGCCCGCGCTATCACGCCAGCGAAGGGCAACGGTCAGCCGGCGAGTCTGCAATTGCGCGGTAAAAGGTATGGGCAGGCGCACCTCTTTACGTTCGCCCTCGCGCAGGTCACCGACGCGGATGCGCGTGCCCGAGAAAACCAGCTCCACGTCCCGCGCGGTTTCACCAGGCACATCCAGTGCAGGATGCCACCAGCGTACCTCGCCATGAGAGGTAGCAGGCGCGTTAGTAACAGATACGGCAGGAGCATGAGAAGAGGCAGAAGTATTCAGCAGACGCGCCTCGGCATTGCGTCCTACCATCAGCGGGCGCAGGAAGAACGCCGTCTGTTGTTGTCCTTCCCGTCCTTGCCACGAAGCCTGAACGTATATCGTCTTGACGCCCCAGTCGGCGAAGGGTTTCACCTCACAGGGCAGTTCCGTTTGCCTGGTCTCCGCCGGGGCAAGACGCAGGGTTACTGGCTCTCCTTGTACGCTGGCTATCTTTGCGCCCACCTGCACGGTGATAGTGACTGGCTCAGGTAGCAGATTCTTCACTGTCAATGGCAGGCGCGACCTGCCGCCGGGGAAGGCTACCCAGCGAGGCAAGGTTATCTGTACCGGTGCATACACCAGCTGGTAAGCGGCGACGTAATCGACAGTGTCCTCGAATGGCAGGGAGGTTACCTTGCGCGGGATGAAGTGCCTGCCGTCCAGTGTAAGAGTGGTACATTCTGACAGGGGTAAGCCCTCCACCTCTGGCGGATGCAGGGAAACATGTTGCCTCTGCCAGGTGCGGTTCTCCAGCAACAGGAAGCGGGTGGTGCCGGCTTCCAGCACCGCGCTCATCAGGTCGGGAGTACTGGCAAGTCTCCCATCGGCGAGGCGGACGTATTTGCCGCACTGCACGCCTGCCGTACCCTCCAGCATCTCTCGCCACCAGCGTGGGTCGTCGGTGAAGACGCCGTTGACCACAAGCAGACGAGAGCCGCTTACAGAGGTCAGCACATCGCGCGGCAAACCGTCGCTATAACGGCTGAGCACTTCGCCCTCCGGCAGGCGACTGCGGCGGCGCTGTAGGGAGGCACGGAAGGCAACCTCGCCTCTGGTGAAGCGGGCGGTATCTGTCGGCTCCCATGGAGCGCTCTCCTTTTCCCCGGTGGGCACGTCAGGAGTACAGATTTGCACCCAATCCAGCGCAAGGTTGCAGACTCGGTTTTCATCTTTGAATCGCTGCGGCTCCTTTTCGCGCGGTATCATCGCCTCCGAGAAGCGCCACTGTATCTCCACCACTCGTGACGCGCCAACTGCAGTGGCAGGGATACGCACCTCGTACACACGCCAGCCGGGCTGAAGGACGACATCGCCAACCTGCTGTTCATTGACGACCACCTTCACCGAGTGCTGCCAGAGCACATTTCCATGCCAGCGCAGGAGCAAGTCGGTATCTGGTAAGGCAGGGAGCAGAAGGATGGTCACCGTACCGACCCCAGGCGTCCAGCGGACAGTAGCCTGTGTGCCTGCGCCGTACGCGCCAGCAGGCAGTTTGCCCCAGTCCTCGCGCCCGCCGAAGCCGTTTTGCAGCACCTTTTCATCGCCTGGCATGCCCACATCCACGAAGAAGTTCAATCGCTGGCGCGATGTTCCAGACTGCTCGGAAGGCGTTACGGACATCATCTTGCCCGTCCAGTCTACCGACGACGCCGAGACGATAAGCGTTCGGTTGCCCTGCTGGAGCCACGTTTTCAGCGCGTCCGCTATCCGCTCTCGCCTGCCGTTTAGCCCAAAGCCCACTCCGCCGGCGGGCGCAATCACCACGCTATAGTTCTGCAGGCGTTCCCCATCTGCCTCACTCTGCAACAGCACCTCAAAGGGAGCCTGTATCGCGCGAAGAGCCTGCACCGCGTGGTAAAGGTCATTCGCGTCGCCGGCGCCGCTCTCGAAAATCCAGTCGTTCACCAGCAGAGCGACAGGCGATGGCTTTTGCTGACGGGGGTAAGTTAGCTGCCAGAGGGTGCTGTACAGCAGGTTGGTCTCGCAAAAGCGTTTGCCCCCTTCGAAGCTCGGTTCCAGGTTCGAGCCTTCCCACCATTCGTTCCAGCTGAGATGCAGTACGCCGTCCACGAAACGCATCAGGTTGCCCACCCAGAAGCGGTCGTAGTGGTGGGGTTCAGGAAAATAGCCAGTGCCCGGCACGCGGATGTCCCAGTCAAAATAGCAGTGTTTCAGGTGGTCAAAGAACACGCTCCCACATCTGCGGGTGACTGCCGCTTGCAGGAAACGTTCGGCGTCTTGCTCATGCGGCACGCCGAAAATACCCGCGTATGAGTGCGCCCCGCCGAACACACGCGCGAAACGTTCATAGCCAAAGCCCAAAAAGGGCGCGTAGCCCACATCAAAGGAAGCGGAGAGACCGGGCAGGCCGAATTCTTGTCGAATCAACTCCTCCAGCCTGCGCCAGTCGCGCTGCCATATCTCGTACTGGTATTCGATGCTCAGGGCGCGCTGGAAACCGCCGCTGTTAACGTCCATGCGAATCTCGTCAAAACCGCTGTAGGTTGTGCCCCACTCGTTGTTCAGCTGCTGGATGCTACCGTAACGCTCGCGTAGCCACTGTTGAAACCCCTGATGGTCGGCAGTAAGCTGCGGTGCGCCATTGCGCGAGTAAACCAGCTGGAAGGGTTTGCCACCCAGCCACGTCCATACAGGCAGACGCGCGTAGCGGCTCATCCAGTAAACGGTGTCACGTCGCTCGCTAACATTGCGCCAGAACTCGCGCATGGCGAAGTTCTCACCGTCCTGATACAGTCCCATGAAGAGGCGATAGCCCAGCGCATGCACCCGCTCGGTGGCTTTCAGCACGGTGGCTTCGCGGGGTTCACCGCCCTCGCCGCGCCACCCTTGTCCCCAATAGTCCATATACAGATGCGTCATACCCCAGTCGGCGGCGAGCAGCTGAGATCGCACATTGTCGGCGAGCGTGCGATTATCGTAATAGCCATAGAGAGGCGTATTGTGGATACCGCCAATCCAGTTGCCCCATTCGCCTGCGTGCGTATCCCATTCGTACCAGTAGAAGTACGCCGCGCCCACCAGAGGCAGGCGCTCCGACGTCTGATGTGTGTTGCGTTGCATGATAGGGCTCCCTTCCGTATGCGCTTCCCCAAATGCTCTGTTGCAAACAGGCAAGGGGCATCGCCCTGCGATCGCTGCCTTCGCTCGCATGGACACGATGCCAGCCGAACGGCGTCTTTCAGATGTTTGCAACAGGGCATCAAAGAATCGTTCTGGGCGACGGAGCAGAGCTCCTGTCGCGATTCTTACCGCCCTGCGTTCCCTCTCTGACGGCTTGACTTTTTGCTCCGTTTTCGTTACTAATGTAGTGTGTCACGCACTACCACCCACATACAACGCTCCATCCAGAGCATCCAGGGCGCAGCTCGCTTCGACCGGCGGACGAAGCGACTGGTGCCGAGGTTGCACGCAGGCGACATCGCCATTATCGACCACGCCGACTTAGACGGCGTAGCTGCTGAGGCGTTAGTGGCACGACAGGTAGCGGCAGTGGTCAATCTCTCACCCTTTATCACAGGACGGTATCCCAACCCGGGACCCAGCATCCTGTTGCGAGCTGCTATCCCCATGTACGAGTGTCATGACCCCCGTCTGGCAGATACGTTGCAAGAGGGGGATACCGTTACAATCACGGGCGACATGCTATGTCTGAGTCGGCTACCCGAAGTTTCTTTCCCCCTGCAACGCCTGGACGAGGAGCGGGTACAACAACTGCTTGTGCTCGCCCAGCAACGGCTCAAAAACGAACTACGCGCGTTTGCACAGAACACGCTGGAGTACCTGCAAGAGGAAAGCGAAGCCTTGCTGGACGTGCTGGAGGTGCCCGAAATCAACACGACCATTGCCGGGCGTCATGCAGTAGTGGTGGTGCGCGGCGAGCAATTCAAGCAAGACCTTATCGCTATCCGCAACTACCTGCGCGAGGTGCGCCCGATACTCATTGGAGTGGATGGAGGCGCGGACGCTCTGTTAGAGATGGGCTTCAAGCCCCATATCATCGTTGGCGATATGGATAGCGTGAGCGACAGGGCGCTACAATGCGGCGCGGAACTGGTAGTGCACCAGTACACCAGCGCAGAGCGCAAGTCGCCCGGCATAGAAAGGGTGCAGCGCATGGGGTTGCCACATACGGTATGGCGTGCGCCCGGCACCAGCGAAGATATCGCCATGTTACTGGCGTACGAGAAAGGGGCGCAACTCATTGTGGCGGTGGGTACGCACTTCAGCCTGCTGGAGTTCCTGGAGAAAGGTCGCCGCGGCATGTCCAGCACCTTTCTGACACGCTTGCGTGTGGGCGATAGGCTGGTGGACGCCAAAGGGGTGAGCCGTCTCTATCCTCAGCGGTTTGCCTGGCGTGAGTTCAGCTGGCTGTTTGTGGCGGCAATGATGCCGGTGGTAGTGGCGTTCTTGCTGTCGCCGGCAGGGCGTGACCTCGTTCGTCTGCTGTATGTTTGGCTGCGGTTGCGCTTGCACTTCTAAGGCGATCCGCTTTCTCTGTAGCACGGGCATCTTGCCCGTGATGCGAATGCTATTGGTTGGCGTATCTGTTTGTTGATCCTGTCTGTTCGGGGTAAACGGGATGTTTGCAGACCTTCGTTACCATCTGGTGAGTCTGGCGGCGGTGTTCCTCGCGTTATCAGTGGGAATGCTTATCGGTGGGTTGTTCCTGAACACCGCGCCCGCAGAAACACAACAGCGATTGATCCGGCGCATTCAGGAGGACCTCGCCCGCATTACAAGCGAGAGCGACCGCAACCGGCGCGACTTCGAGCGCATGGAGCAGGCGATGAAAGAACTGATGCCGCAACTTGTGAAGCAACGGTTGAAGGCGCGTCGAATAGCCGTGGTACAGACAGGCGAGGATGACCGCGCGCTGGCGGATACACTGAAATCGCTGCGCGACGCCGGTGCGGAAATCGTGTCAGTGACTGTGGTGAACGGTCGCTGGCTGGAGCTGAGCGACGAGGAGAAACAGCGCATCATCCGCGGACTGCGCGCCCTGAAGCCCCACCTGCCCGAGGACTTCAGCGCCGTCGTGAAGGCGCTGGCAAACGGCGTGGCGTTGCTCGGTTATGAGCAGACCATCGAGATACTACGGCGAGAAGGGCTGATACGCACTTCGGGCGACTACACGTCGCCGTGCCGCTATGTGGTAGTGGTCGGCGGCAGCTCTGTGCCAGAGAGCCAGCGCGCGGCGGAGATTGATCGCCCACTTATCCGGCAGTGGAAGGACACAGGCGTCGAAGTCGTGGCAACAGAACGTCGCGACTGCGCCCTCTCACATGTAGCGGTTTATCAGGAGACGGATATCGCCAGCGTGGACTGCATCGACACCGCGCTGGGGCAGATGGTGTTGCCTTTCCTGTTCGAAGCGAAGACCGCAGCGTACGGGGTGAAGGACAGTGCGGAGCGGGTTCTTCCCGATACGCTTCTGGAGGCGAAATGAGGCGCGTTTTCGCGGTAGTGCCCGCGCATAACGAGGCAATGACAGTGGCGGAGACAGTGCGTGCGCTGAGGCAATTGCCTGCCGAAGTGGTGGTGGTTGCCGACGCCTGCACGGACGAAACCGCCCAGCGCGCCCACGAGACAGGAGCAACAGTGCTGGTGCGCCGTGAACGTGGAGATAAGGCGCGCGCGCTGGCAAAGGGCTTGCGCTGGATACAGGAACAACAGCCTTCTGATGACGATGTGGTTCTGTTAGTAGATGCCGACGTGGGAACGAGCGCAAGCGAGGTGACGCATCTACTGGAAGCGGTTGCCAGCAACGGGACAGACATGGCTATCGGCGTACTGCCCCCCGCAGGGCGACATGGTGGCTTCGGGCTGGTGGCTCGGTTCGCGCGGTGGGCGTTGCAACGCCGAACAGGCGAGCGGTTCCGCGCCCCCCTGAGCGGTCAACGAGCCATGCGATGGCAAACGGTTCGACAGCTGACCGCGCTGGCGGGTGGTTTCGGGGTGGAGGTAGGCATGACTATTGATGTCGCGCGTGCGAGGGCGCGAGTGCAGGAGGTAGATGTGTGCATGGTACACCGACACACTGGCAGGAGCTGGCGGGGCTTCCTGCACCGAGCGCGGCAGGGCTGGCATGTGTTGCTCGCCAGCATGGGTGTAAGACAGGTAACGCTATGGACGGACGACTGCTAGCGATTGTGCTGTTTGTGGCTGCGCCGTTTGTGGTGCTGCTGGGAGGCATCGCCGTCTTCCCCAAACTGTGTCGTCGATGGAACTGGCTGAAACGGAACTACCGCGGAGCGGTTGTGCCCTGCAGCTACGGCGTAATCTGGTGGGCGTTCTGCGGTGTGCTGTATGCGGAGCTGGCGTGGATGGCGGATGAGCAGGTACGCCCCCTATCACTGGCGTTTTTGCTCTCGTCGTTTGGCTTCGGGTTGCTTGGTTTGATAGACGACCTGTGGGGTAGCGCGGAGGTCAAGGGCTTGCGGGCGCATCTGCGCGCCCTGAGAGGAGGTAGAATCACCACAGGACAGTTGAAAGCGGTGGGTGGGCTGGCGATGGCGCTGACCGTCGCCTCGTTGTTGCAGACTGGGTGGACGATATTGCTAAGCGGTCTGGTTATTGCACTGATGGCAAACGCGATGAACCTGCTGGACCTGCGCCCGGGCAGGGCGGTGTCGGTGTTTCTGGTGCTGGCGGTGGTCATGGTAGTCTATTTACTGCGCACGGAGCAGGCGTTGACCGCAGCAATGCTCGGTTTCCTGATGGCAGCGGCGCTACTATTGCGTCGGCGCGACGCGGCGGGCGAGGCGATGATGGGCGATGTGGGATCCAACCTGTTGGGTGGGGTGTTAGGCGTGTCGCTGGTAGCAGGTTTGCCAGTGTGGATGCAAGGGGTGGTGTTGGTAGTGTTGGCGGCGCTGCATCTGGCAGCGGAGCGCGTTTCGCTCAGCCAGTGGATAGAAACTACCCCCTGGGCGCGGAAGCTAGACCGCATGACAGGGGTAAGGTAGATATCTACCGAAGCCGAGCAAACCGCGCGAGTTCAAATGGAAAGCTAACCCGTCTGGCAAGCCTGCCATCGCCCTCCCACGCTCGGAGGCGGTAGGGAGCCAGTACATCGGCGCGCTCCCGATCCCACGCCAACGAGGAGGGTAGCCAGGTTATCAGCAGCATGACCAAGAAGACGATGCGCACCTCGGTTATCCCTTGTTGTGTCGGCTGTCGATATGCTGGTATGGTAGTTATGGTACTGTTCCCTCTGCTTGCTGGACGCTTTCCCAGATGGTGCGTATCTGCTCAACAAATACCCCGTTTCGAGGGTAACGCCCCGAGGGGAATAGCACGGCTCTGTTTTCCAGCAGGTGTTCAAGGCTTTGACCAAACACGGTATCCTTGCGATGGTATATCACCAGTGCCAGTAGCTGCAGGGCGAGAGAGCTTTCATGCCCCTCCAGAAGGCCGCCAATGCGCTCAAACTTGCTTTGAACCTTGGGACACCGTTGTAGCACGGAACGAGCCTGTTCCACAGCCTCTTCGGTAACAGCGAACAACAGCTTGCGCCTGTAGCCGCGTCGTCGCTCCAGATAAGCAGGAGACAGTCGCCTTACCAACCGCTCAACCGCCGGAGAGAAGAGGCGGGTACCCTTTAACCTGAAGCCGCTGCGTTGCTTTCTGAACGACAGGATACCCACAGAAGACAGCAAGTATGCGATATGATGTATGTCGCGCAGCGTTGTTTCGGGTTCTATCTGGCTGTACTGGTGTATCGCCAGCAAAAGGGCAGCATGAGCAGGTTTAAGGCGTGCCGGTGTTCTAGAAGATGCTGCCTCTGGCTGATTCGCCGCCGGTTCATAGACATCCACCTTTATTTCAGGCAGGTTGGCGAAGGTGTTTTCGATAAGTGGACGCACGTCCGCCCAGTCTAGCCCACCGTGCCCACATCCTAACGCGGGAATAGCGATCGAAGAAATGCCCAATTCGCGCACGCGCTTCACAAGGTCCTCCAGACCATCCGCAATGTCCTCAAGACGCGACTTGTGGCGCCAGTGTCGCTTCGTAGGGAAGTTGATGATATAACGTGGCTGCAGGCAGTCCGTCCGAAACACCAGTACCTTTCCTGGAACCACCTCTCCTCGTTCACAGGCTTCGCGGTAGAAGAGGTAGTTCTCAGGGAAGCGCTGCTTGAATTGCAAAGCAATGCCCTTCCCCATAATGCCAACAGTATTCACTGTGTTTACCAGCGCATCGGCATCCGAGTCCAGAATATTGCCCCGCACAAACCGTATCACGAGAGCCCTCCCGCCTTGCCTTTAACCTGCGGCTGTAAATCGTAAGACCACTACAACTTAACAGAACACCGCCTAATAGTACCATGAACTTCTCAGGTACACTGGCGGAACCGATTGCTGCGCATGGTCATGCAGGTATGTCAACACCCGTTCGCGCATTTCGAGATCCACCACGCCGAGCATTTCCACAGCTTCCCACGGGAAGAAACGGTACACAAGGAACTCCGCCTGCCGCCGCCTTTTTCGGTCCGGGTCATCCTCTGTATTATGCCACGCTCTCGCTCGCATTATCTGCCAGTCCAACTGGTTCAGGTTATTCAACCGATTGAAGAAGCGTGTGATACGCACCACAGGATGTCCATCTGTGAACACAAACGGTAGTCTTCGCCGTTGCACAGTCTGCACAGACGACGCGATGTAAACAATCTCATTTTGCCCACCAGCGTAATGAGACACAAAGCCTTTATGGATAGCATATAGCATCGGCGAACGAGGCGCAAAGTAGAACGGCACGTAATCTGCCAGAACGCCGCCGGGTTCGCAAGGGACGGCTACATGCTCCCGTCGCTGCTTGAGGTCGGCATACGCGATGCTAACAGCGCATCCATCAGATGCCTCTTTGTCGCACAGTAAGCCGCCTGCCGTAAGGATGCGCGGCAGATTGGAGTGGTGAGTGATATGGTATATTCGGATACGCTCCATTCCACATGGTACATTCCCGATTTCTCCTTTCCATCACCACACCACTTCACGTTGCAGGAGCAGCGACCGCCTTTTCTTCCGTTTTCTTCCGCGTGCGGCGTCTTGTCGTGCCGGTTGACACAGCCAGCGCCTCTTTCAGCACCTCATCGACGGTGTCTACAAACACGAAGCGCATCTGCTCGCGCACTTGCTGCGGCACGTCTTCCACCAGGTCCTTCTTATTGCGCGAGGGCAGGATGACCGTTTCGATGCCTGCGCGGTGCGCCGCCAGCACCTTCTCCTTGATCCCCCCGACGGGCAACACGCGCCCAGAGAGGGTAATCTCGCCCGTCATCGCCAGGCGCGGCTTGACACACCTGCCCGTCAGCAGCGAAGCCAGCGCGGTCGCCATCGTGATGCCAGCAGAGGGACCGTCTTTCGGGATCGCTCCTGCGGGCACGTGGATATGCACGTCGTGTTTCTCGAAGAAGTTGGGCTCGATTCCCAGCTGGGCGGCGTGGCTGCGGATGTAGCTCAGTGCGGTCTGCGCCGACTCGCGCATCACATCGCCCAGCTGCCCGGTCAACAGTAGTCCTTTGCTACCAGACATCAGCGTGGCTTCGACGAACACGATGTCGCCGCCGACAGGCGTCCAAACCAGTCCCACCGCTACGCCCGGCTGCGAGGTGCGCTCCGAAATCTCCTCGAACTCGAAGCGCGGCGCGCCGAGAAACTCCTCCACTTTCGCGCGGTCTACCAGCACCTTTTCCGTTTCGCCCTCCGCGAAGCGGCGCGCGACCTTGCGACAGACGGAGGCGATTTCACGCTCCAGATTACGCACGCCCGCCTCGCGCGTGTACCCCCGGATGACGGCGCGGATACCCTCTTCCGTCCAGTGGATGTGCTCTTCCTCGTTCAAGCCATGCTCCTGCAGCTGACGCGGGATGAGGTGGCGTTTGGCGATTTCCACTTTTTCATCTTCCGTGTAGCCCGGGATCTCGATGACCTCCATGCGGTCGCGCAGGGGCGGCAGGATGGTATCCAGAATGTTGGCAGTAGTGATGAACAGCACCTTCGAGAGGTCGAAGGGTACGTCCAGATAGTGGTCACGGAACTGGCTGTTCTGCTCGGGGTCGAGCGCTTCCAGCAGGGCAGCCGAGGGGTCGCCGCGAAAGTCTGCGCCCACCTTGTCTATCTCGTCCAGCATGAAGACGGGGTTGTTGGAGCCGGCGCGGCGGATGCCCTGGATAATCTGTCCGGGTAATGCGCCGATGTAGGTGCGTCGGTGACCGCGAATCTCCGCTTCGTCGCGGATGCCGCCTAGCGAGAGGCGCACGAACTTCCTGCCCAGCGCGCGGGCGATGGAACGCCCCAGACTGGTCTTGCCCACGCCAGGCGGTCCCACCAGACACAGGATGGGCTGACGCATCACGCCTTCGGTCTTGAACTTGCGCACCGCCAGGTACTCTAAGATACGCTCCTTCACCTTTTCCAGGCCATAGTGGTCGTCCTCCAGCACCTGACGCACCTGCGAGATGTCCAGGTTGTCTTCTGTGGAGATACTCCACGGTAGCGCCACCATCGTCTCGATATAGGTACGCGCGACGGTGTACTCGGGCGAGGCGGAGGGGATACGCGACAGCCTGTCCAGCTCGCGCAGCGCCTCTTTTTCCGCTTCGGGGGGCATCTTCGCCTCAGCAATCTTCTGGCGCAGTTCCTCTATCTGGGCGGCGTTTTCGTCCATTTCGCCCAGCTCGCGCTGGATGGCTTTGAGCTGCTCGCGCAGGTAGTACTCGCGCTGGGTTTTGCTGAGTTCGGAATGCACCTCCGACTGCAGCTTGCTGCCCAGCTCCAGCACCTCCACTTCGCGCGCCAGCATCTGCATCAACAGTCGCATGCGCTCTTTGAGGTCGAAGGTCTCTAAAACCTTCTGTTTATCGGCAATGGAGAGGGGCAGGTGCGCCGCCACCAGGTCAGTCAATACATGCGGCTCAGTAACGTTGAGGGCGATGCCTTCCAGCTCATCGGGCATGTTGGGCGACAGCTGCACCACCTTCTGGAACGATGCAGCGATGTTGCGGCGCAGAGCCTCGATCTCCAGCCCATCTTCCTCGCTAATCTCGCCGGGTTCTTGAACCACCCGCACGCGCACGCGCAGGTAAGGCTGAGTTTGCACCGCCTCCAGTATCTCGATACGGCTAATACCCTGCGCAATCAGGCGAATGCCATCGGGCATTTTACCCATCATGCGGATGACCACTGCGGTGCCAACACGATAAACATCATCCATGGTGGGAGACTCGACAGAGGGGTCTTTCATCGCCACTACGCCGATAATGCGATTGCCCCCTACTACCGAGTCATCGATAAGCTTGATGGAGCTTTCCCTACCCACTGCGATGGGCACAATGAGCACAGGAAAAACCACTGTATCCCGCAGAGGTAACAGATTCAGTACCTCTGGGATTTCCATCCGCAGGTCTCTCTCGTTGTCGCTGCTGGTTTTCACAGGAGTCTCTTCGTCTACCATGTGGCTATCCCTCGCTTTAACCCACTAATCGCTCTCGCGCTCGCCCTCTGTGATAGGAATGCGGCGGGTTGCCGGTATCTCCTCTTGCACGCGCTTGGGAAGCCGTACCGTGAGCACACCGTTACGATAGGTCGCCGAGATGTTATCGCGGTCTATGGGTATATCAGGCGGCAGGGCGACATGGCGTTCAAACGGACCGTAGTATATTTCCAGCTGATAGCATCGCACACGAGCGCGGCGGTCTTCTTCGTCCTCTGCGCGTATACCGGAAATCACCAGCATCCTGTCGTCCGCCGATAAGGAGACATTGATTCGGTCAGGTTGGATACCAGCGATTTCCGCCTTGACCACCAGCGCTTCTTCGGTTTCGCATACATCAACCGGCGGCTGCCAGAACCGCTCCGCTGTGCCCAGTGGACCGAACACGCTGAGCAACGCATCGTCGGAGAGCCTTTGCATCTCCATCTCCATTTGTCGCAGAATATCCCGGTAGTTCCGAAACACCGCCTATCCTCCCTTACCGCTGTGCTGTTTGGTATTGTTCAAGTGTCGGCGAACTCGCTCCAGACCACGCCGTATGTTGGGGTCGTCCGCGTTTTTCTCGAGCAGGCTGCTCCAGTGCTGCTCTGCCTCCTGCCACTTCCCCTGCCGCTCCAGGCAAAAACCAATGATGCGTTGTACGTGATGGTCGCCTGGTTGCAACGCATACGCCCGCCGTGCCCATTGCAGGGCAGGCTCCCATTGCCGATACAGAAAGTATATTTGTGCAATACGATAACAATAGCGCGCCTCGTTTTGCGGGTCTTCCCGGATAGCGCGCTCGTACTCCGCCACCGCAGCGTCCATTCCCCGATGCTGGTCGTAGAGTGCAGCTAGCCCTTCGCGCGCCTCCACAAAGTGCGGGTCCAGCCTTACAGCGTTCTGCATGTGGCGTATTGCGCTCTCGGGGTCGCCCTCGTGGTGAGCCATATCGCTTAATGCGAACTCCTCATTGGCGCGCTCTTGTGCACTGCGAAGCAGTCCTGCTTGGCGTAGTCCAAACACGCCAGCGATAACCAGTAAGCCGATTACAGCGAGAACCAACGCGCGTTTAGCAGGGTTCTGCACCTGCCTCACCTCCTCCAGGCGCAAACACTCACGTGTTGCACGGCTGCAGTACTCACAATACGTCATTACTGACGACAAACACCCTCTGCAGCGCCTCCACCCACAACATCGGGTTCGGCGGGAGCCTCGCCCTCCACAAAGCGGTCAGATTTCCATCACCACCGGTATCACCACCGGGCGACGCTTCAGCCGC
>JANWYZ010000150.1 GCA_025054895.1 bacterium
CGGCGTTCAGCTGGGCAATGAGCTCCTCAGCCTCTTGCTGGGTAGTGTCTTGGGGTAGGACGAAGGTATCGGACTCGATGCCCACGCCGCGGCACGCTTTGGCTTTCATGCGTACGTAGGTATGCGACGCCGGGTCGTCGCCGATAAGCAGCACGCTCAGTTTGGGCACAATGCCCAACTCGCGCAATCGTTGTACGCGCGGTTTGAGCTCTTCACGGATTTGCGCAGCGACTGCTGCGCCGTCCAGCAGGGTTGCACTCACCGGTACTCCTCCAGATGTTTCAACACACTCGCCAGCACGCCGTTAACGAACTTACCAGATTCGTCGGAGTTGTATTTTTTCGCCAGCTCCACCGCCTCGCTGATAACGACGCTGGGCGGTGTTTCGGGATGGTAGAGCAGTTCGTATATCGCTAGGCGCAACACATTGCGATCGGGAGCGGGCTGCCGTTCGGGGGGCCATCCGATCGCGAAACGGGCGATGATGGAGTCTATCCTTTCCAGATGCTGTAATGTGCCAGACGCCAGCCCATGGGCAAACCGTTGTCCTGCTTCCTCGATCGGCATGTGTTCTATCGCAAAGGCGAAACACTCATCCAGAGGCATCTGCGCAATATCCACCTGATACAGCAGACGCAGAGCGAGCTCTCTCGCCTGTCGTCGTGTGCCTGCTCCGTGTTTACGCAACGTCGAACTGCTCATGCCTTCTCACTCCGTGCCGTTTCGCAAGTAGCGGCGCAGGAACTGTGTGGACACGTTGCCTCTTTGATACTCCGGATGCTCCATGATACGTTTCAGGAAAGGCAGATTGGTCTTCACCCCTTCGATCTGCGTTTCTTCCAGCGCGCGCCTCATACGCGCGATGGCGGCGGGCCTATCCTCCGCCCACACGATAATCTTGGCGAGCAACGAATCGTAGTAGGGCGGTATCTCGTAGCCCGCGTACAGGTGAGTGTCCACACGCACGCCCGGTCCGCCCGGCAGCACCAGATGCTTGACCTTCCCCACGCAAGGAGCGAAGTCGTTCTCCGGATCTTCGGCGGTAAGGCGACACTCGATGGAATGACCCCGCCATTGCACATCGCGCTGAGAGAGATGCAACCGTTCCCTCGCTGCGATGCGTATCTGTTCGCGCACGATATCCACCCCGGTAATCTGCTCGGTAACAGGGTGTTCTACCTGAATGCGCGTGTTCATCTCGATGAAATAGAAGTTGCCTTTGCTGTCCAGTAAAAACTCCACCGTACCTGCGTTCACGTAGCCGACCGCCTTTGCCGCACGGACCGCCGCCTCACCCATCTTCTGGCGCAACGAGGGGGCAACCACCGATGCAGGCGCTTCTTCCACCATCTTCTGGCGTCTGGCGGTCTGGATAGAGCATTCGCGCTCGCCCAGGTGGATGACGTTGCCGTAGGCGTCGGCGAGCACCTGCACCTCTATGTGGCGCGGGTCGGGAATGAACTTTTCCACATACACCTCTGGCGAACCAAACGCCGCCAGCGCTTCGCTCTGCGCCAGCTGCAGTACACGCGAGAGGTCCTCTGCGTTTTCGGCAAGGCGGATGCCCTTACCTCCACCCCCTGCTACCGCCTTGACCAGTACCGGATAACCGATACGTTGCGCCTGTTTCAATGCTTCCTGTTCGTTGCGTATCGCACCGTGTGTGCCGGGCACCACAGGCACTTTTGCCTGACGCACGATCTCACGCGCTACTGCTTTATCACCCATCTTCTCGATGGCGGATGGAGGCGGACCGATGAACACCAGCCCACTCGCCTCGCACGCCTCAGCGAAGCTGGCGCGTTCTGAGAGGTAGCCATAACCCGGGTGGATGGCTTCTGCGCCTGTGATGATGGCTGCCATAATCACGTTCGGGATGTTCAGGTAACTGTCTTTACCCGGTCCTGGACCGATGCACACCGCCTCGTCCGCCGCCTGTACGTGCAGACTGTTTGCATCGGCTTCTGAATAGACGGCGACGGTGGCGATACCGAGCTCTTTACACGCCCGGATGATGCGCAGAGCGATTTCCCCCCGGTTGGCAATCAATATCTTGTGAAACATACTCAAAAGCCCTCATGCGACCGAGTAGGACACTGCACGCGCCCAGTGTGTGGATCATACCAGTAAAGCTGCTTGCTCACTGGACAGTATAACACCTCCTGTGGTAATCGCAGGTCCTGCAAGGAGGCTGGCAAAGGCTCTTCGCCTGTTGGACGAGCCATACGCAGAGAGAGGCGAATCTGCTGCAGGTTGTTGCGGCACTGTACTGCCAGCGCCGCGTTTTCAGGCGTTTTGCGCGGTTGCCCGGATGGATCGGTGCCCCTGCCGGTGTATTGGGGTAGCAACCAGATTGCCAGAATCAACAGCAGGGCAAGTACAACCAGTATCTCTATCAAGCTCCACGCTTCATGTGCTCGTTTCATCACCGCTCTCCTCCACCAGACGATATAGCGGTTGCCCGTATTCCACCGCGACGCCCTCTTCTACCAGAATCTCTGCGACGCGCCCGTTTACCGGGCTTTGCACTTCGTTCATCAGCCCCATTGCACGAATCAGGCATACCACCTCGCCCCGCTTCACAAGTTCACCTATCTGCAGAGGTTGGTGGCGCGGTTGAAAGAAGCCCACCAGCGGCGAGCGTATCCACACCGAAACGGGCTCGGCGGGAGCAGTTTCCAGCTCCGCTACCAGCTGCTCGGTGGGCGGCAGAGCGATAGCGACATGTCGGCGTGCACGCAGCCGCCATGAGCTGGTTTCCACCTCCAGCTCGTTGGCGTCGCTTTGATGTAGCAGATTCAACAGCCTTTCAATCCGTTCCAGCTCCGCCTGTGCCATCGGCTACACCTTTAACTGGAAGATGAAGTACTCCACGATGCGCAAAACGTAGCTGACGAATATCACCGCGATAATGCCGATCATCATCCATGTCACAAACTCGGACGAGCGCGCCAGCGACTCAATTTTCATATACTGTACCTCACCAGACGATGGCAAGAACGCAAAGCGAGCGACAAAGTTGTCCACGACGTGAAGCACTTGAAATAGTAGCTGCTGCGCCTGCTGCGCGTAGTTCGCCACGACGGCAACAGCCGCCACAATCACAATGGGAGCGATAACCTGATACTTTTGTTGCTGTCGGTGGTTATAGATAATGCAGTTGCGGCAACGTTCTTGCTTCTCCTCTTTAGAGAGACTTCGGTTGTAAGGGATAAAGCGCACATTCTGGCGTGGGTCAGCGCTGGGCGCGCCTTTACCTTCCAGTGCCTGCAAGATAACACGCTCCTCGCACATGCAACCAACACCCTCACGCCAGCATGCACGGCGCGCATGATAGATAGGGCAGCTCTTGCGGATGCTTGGACGGCAGAATGGCAGCTGCCAGCACATACCCAACAAACGGTTAGAGGTCTGGCTTTCTCGTGCCACGTTTGCGCCGTACCGCAGGTTTGAACGGTTGAACATTTCGCGGAAGTAACCCGATGTAACGCGCATCCACACGTCCAGCACCGCAAAGATGATGCCCGGTACCAAGCATAGCAGGCCCGCCTGCTGAAAAGCTACCACCACCACGGGCAGGAGGGTAGGCTCTTGTCCAGTTTGGGGAGCGAGGTGGATAACACCCAGCGGGACGCCCAGCGCCAGTACAGCCGCCAGCAACAGGAAGACGTAGCCGATGGTCGTTTGCTGAATGTATAACAGGGTAAAACTCGCTGCGGCGGTAGCGGTACTGATTAACAACGCGCGTCCCGCTGTATGCACGTTCTGCTCCACGCGCAGCCGCTCGGCAGGGGACAGGGTTGCCCATGAGGTCACCATGCCCGAAAAGACACCCCAGAGCAGGTATGCTATTGCCAGCATCGCCCCTATCGCCGACACAATGCCGACGAGCTGCAACAGGTCCTGTAGTAACTCTGCGGTTTTGCGGGCGCGAAAGGAACGCCCCGGGCGACCCATGCTCTCGCCCCTCCTTCTCCTGCCGCTATTGCGCTTTCACGCGCTCCAGATACTGGTCGGTTCGCGTGTCTACCTTGATGATGTCGCCCACGTTGATGTGGAAGGGCACACGCACGACCGCGCCAGTCTCCAGCGTGGCTGGCTTCGAGCCTCCCGATGCTGTGTCTCCACGCACGCCGGGGTCGGTTTCCACCACCTGTAGTTCCACGAACCAGGGTATTTCCACGCCGACCACGCGCCCTTCGTGCATCAGCACCGTTACCTCCATGTTTTCCTTGAGGTACTTAATGCCGTCGCCGAACTGTTCTCGACGCACCATAATCTGGTCGTATGTGTCCATATCCATCAGATAGTACTCGTCATCCTGGTTGTAGAGAAACTGCATGGGTTTGCGCTCGAGGAAAGCCTGTTCCATGCGTTCGCCTGCACGGAAGGTTTTGTCGAGTACCGCGCCCGTGCGTACATTCTTCAGTTTAGTACGAACAAACGCCCCACCCTTGCCCGGCTTGACGTGCATGAACTCGATGATGGTATAGATATCGCCATCGACGATGATATGTAGACCGTTGCGGAAATCGCTGGTGTCTATCAAGAAAACGAACCTCCTGTCGTGCTCAAAGTCCTTAAGCAGTATATCAAAGAGAGAGGCAGGAAGTCAACGCAGTGTAACATCCCCTCGTAGCATTGCCTGATTTCCCTGCGGTCGAGGGCAATCCCCGTACTTTGCGAAGCCTCAGTGCGCCACTTCTTGCTGTCTAATATGGGTGACTAAACTTTTCTTGAGGAGGTAGTGTACGCATGCAGAAGCGCGTTTCTCGATGGCTACTGCTCGTGGTGGCGGGAGTAATGACGTTGACAGTTTCCGCCAGTGCAACCACCATTATCGGCTCCGCCGGTGCGGGGTGGCAGGCGTGGTCCGCGCCGAACGAGGATGGCACTCCCTACTGGGACAACGTGTCCAAAGACGGCAAAAAGAAAAATATCGGCTATTTCCTGAGCAAGACGGGCGCCTTCAGCAGCCATCCCGACAGCCCGAACATCACGCCGCCTTGGTGGGGCTATGCTGGTGGCGGTGCAGACCTTAACTTCCACTTCAAGAGCAGCCTGTCCCAAGCAGTGAAGCTGGTGATTGAAGTCGCAGGCTTGGCTAACGTCAACGAACTCTGGTGGTACGACGTGAGCAACCCGTCAGTCGGTGGGCAGATTTTCCCCGGTCCGGCTGGGGCTGGTTCCACCGCCATATTCACCCCATCCTTGAATTTCGGTCTGTATATCAAGACCGCAGGCGGTGTAAAGTACTATACCCAGTCGATGCTCAACCCTGTCGCGGAGCGAGACCACCAACACTTTGTAGTGTTCAAGGAAGCGAACGGTGTCTACTGGGTAGGCATCGAAGACAAACCCAAGAACACGGGTGAGGGCTTCGGCGGCGACTACAATGACATGGTGATTCGCATGGCAGTCATTCCTGAACCCGCCACGATGAGCCTGTTTGCACTCGGCTTGCTCCCTCTGCTGCGGCGGCGCAAAGCGTAGAACCGCTGAGAAGCGGATACATGGAAAGGGCGCAGGGCTTCCTGCGCCCTTTTGTGTGCTTTCCGGTATAATAGAATCGCAATAGAATGTGATAGAGAGGCGGGAGAAATGAACGAGGTAGAGAAGGCGACGTGGCGCACCAAAGTTGGTCTGGCGGAGATGCTGAAGGGCGGCGTGATTATGGATGTCACCTCGCCTGAGCAGGCGGAAATCGCCGAAGAGGCTGGCGCAGTGGCGGTGATGGCGCTGGAGCGTGTGCCTGCTGACATCCGCGCGCAGGGGGGCGTCGCCCGCATGACCGATCCCAAAACCATCAAAGCCATCATGAGAGCGGTCAGCATACCGGTAATGGCGAAATGTCGTATTGGACACTTCGTGGAGGCGCAGATACTGGAGGCGTTGGGGGTAGACTTTGTGGACGAAAGCGAAGTGCTAACCCCCGCTGACGAGCAGCACCACATCAACAAGCATGCCTTCAAGGTTCCTTTCGTATGCGGCTGCCGTGATCTGGGTGAAGCGTTGCGACGGATCGGTGAAGGTGCGGCGATGATACGCACCAAAGGCGAAGCGGGAACGGGTAACGTGGTGGAAGCGGTACGCCACATGCGCTCGGTGATGGGCGGCATCCGCTGGCTACAAAGCTTGCGAGAGGACGAGCTGATGGCGGCGTCCAAGCAGCTCCAGGCTCCGTATGAGCTGGTACTGGAGGTGCATCGTACTGGCAGGCTTCCCGTGCCGAACTTCTCCGCAGGTGGTATTGCGACGCCGGCGGACGCTGCGCTGATGATGCAGCTAGGCGCGGAGGCGGTGTTCGTCGGCTCCGGCATCTTCAAATCGGGCGACCCGAAGCGCCGGGCGAAAGCCATCGTGGACGCCGTAACCTACTACAATGATCCCAAGATTCTCGCCGAGATTTCGGAAGACCTTGGGGAGCCGATGGTCGGTATTGACATCCGCCAGCTGGAGGAGAAAGAGTTATTGGCTCCACGCGGATGGTAATTTTCACCACGCTCGTATCCGGAAAGCAGGGGAGGGGGCGCTTACATTGCTGGGCGCACCTCCACCTTGCCAAACGGTTCCAGTAGCGGTTGTATCTGTTCCGCCTCGCCCACGGCAACAGTCGCCATGCGATCTGGGAAGAGATGATACTGTACCACTCTGCGCACTGCTTCGAGTGTGATGGACTGCACGCGCTCGCGGTATGTTTCCATACTGTCTTTGGGTAGCTCCAGCATTTCAATCGCCACGATCTCGCCAGCAATGCCACCCTGTGTGCTGAGATGGATGGAGAAAGTGCCGTTGAGGTAGTTCTTAGTGCTCTCCAGCTCGCTTTCAGTAATGCCGTTGTGTCGGAGCGTTTCTACCTCTTGAAGCATCTCTGCAACAGCCTCGCCCACCACCTCGGGACGCACTTGTGCAGACATCGAAAAGACGCTTGCCTCGCGATGTTGCGACAGGTGAGAGCCGACATCATACGCGAACCCCTTCTGTTCACGCACGTTCATAAAGAGCCTCGAACCAGCGCGTCCTCCCAGAGCAGTGTTAACCGCATCGAGGGTCAGGAAATCGGGATCGCCCGGACGAGGCGCCAGATGTCCTATCAACAGATTTACCTGCACCGAGCCGGGACGGTCGACGATGTGTACCGTACGTTGCTCGCGCGGCGGTGGCGGTTCATGCGGCGGATGAACGACGTCCCGCGGCTGCCACCTGGAGAAAGCCTTATCTAACGCTTTGCGCAGAGGCGACGCGCTTACTGCGCCTACAACTACCAAGAGACTGTTATTGGGGGTGTAGTAGTCAGTATGGAATTGGCACAGCGTGTCGGGCGTCATAGCGCGTACTGCCTCTTCAGTTGGGGCGATGCGTGAGTAGGGATGATTTCCAAAAAGCACCTGCGCGTAGCGTTCGCGAGCGAGAAACGCCGGTTGTGTGCGCTGATAGCGCAGAGTCTGGATAGTGTTCTCTTTCGCCAGTTCCACCTCTTTGGGCGCGAACGCGGGAGCCGTAACCGTCTCTGCCAG
>JANWYZ010000151.1 GCA_025054895.1 bacterium
CCACACCTACACACACGGGGGACACAAACTATGAAGAACGTCTGCTTGCAAGATCTCTTAGCGCTCTGGCTCGAAGCGTGTGAAGCCAAAGGAGTGAGCGCAAAGACCCTCAAGACCTGCCGCACACAGACCGAACCCTTCGTTCTGTTTCTGCCCCAACAGGGTTGCCAATCCCCAGAAGACGTAACCCCGCAACACATCCGATTCGGTTGCTTCGCGGGAAGAAGTGAACCAACCTAGACAAGCGGTTCTTGCGCGAGCACGAGGCAGACTTCGTTCAGGAGGTGTAAACGCCGACAGGGCAGGGCGCAGGCTTGCGCCTGCGCCCCCAGCAGCACAGCGGTTGTCGCTGTACTCAGAGGAACCTGGCGCAGGCTTCACGCCTGCAGGACGCGGAAGAGGAGGTTGGGGATGAGTGTGAGCAGGCAAAGTAGAGCGTGTTATGAACTTATAGCACCTGAGCCATCCAGTTGACGGAGTTCTTCAGCATCCACATCGCAAATGCTACAAGGTGAAGACCAACCAGCGCAGAGCGTTAAAAACCTCACGCAGACTGTATTCTCGCTGTGGGGCATTCTCGGTTATCAGCGTCAGGTAAGGAACGATGAATGCCCATTCGTCATCGCTCACATCGCTGGGATATGGTTGTCTTTTCATGTTCAAAGCATACCCTTTTTCGCACAAAGTTCATAACACGCTCTGGTGCTTTGTTAAATTAGGGATTTGGGATTACCTCCCGGATAGTCCACCATTTATAGTGGGCTATGATGGAAACAAACCTGCCTGCGCAGGTTTTACAATCCGCGAAGGCGGATTTTTTCAACCCATAGCCCCCGATTTCAATCGGTGGCAGGATGCGCGAAATCGTGAGATCACAAATTAACAAAGCACCAGTGCTCTGTTACAGCTCCGGCATGCGCTCCTCTACCCTTGTCACGCAGGAAAGGGGATGCGTCTGTCAAAGTACTTCAGTAAAAGGAGGTGATGTTCTTGCGTATACAAGGATTAGCAGTCTGCTCGTTCGTAGCCATTCTCTTACTGAGCACGGCGGCACTGGCGCAGAAGGAAGCGAAACCCAAGGCAGGCACAAACGTCCCCAAGTACGTCTGCCTGATCTGCAAGATAGGAGCAGACAAGCAAGTAAAATGCCCGATTTGCAGCTTGCAGATGGCGAAAGCGGGTGTGTACGTGTGCACCGGGTGCGGTGCGATGGCAGATAAACCGGGCGAGTGCACAGCCTGTAAGAAGCCGATGGTGAAGCTGTCCAGTCTGGCGAAGAAGTGCAAGGTGTGCGGCTACTATAGCGACAAGAATAAGAAAGAGTGTCCTGTGTGCGAGCACCGAAAGAAGACGAAGGGAACCTGACCCGTTACCGCATCGAGAGGTCATGCTGAACGGAGCGAGGAGCCTCCTGCTGAGAGCAAGAAGGGGTTCTGTGCTCCGCTCAGCGTGACCCGGTACACGACCGTTCCGACAAACAAGCGACCTCGCTCGCAGACAGTTGAGGCTGTCTATCCCTGCCCTTTCTCGCCAGGCGCCTGTACGATAACCGGTCCCATCCCCTGATACTGCTTGTGTGTACCGTCGCAGAAGGGGAACTTGCCCGACTTGAAGCATCGGCACAACGCCACTCGCTCGCCGGGCTCCAGCTCTACTACCGTGCGAGGGCGTCCTTCGATTTCCTCTGTAGAGTGCTTTGCCATGTCTACGCTCCTTGAACATCCGAAATAACCGTTTTTCTCTACGCTCTGTGCGTGTCACTCTCCTGCACGACGGTTGCGCGAGGGCGTTTCTATGTGATATACTTATACCGGTTGAGCAAACGATGGGCAGGTAGGGCGGCACAAGGGGGTAGCAATAATCTCGAAAGAGAGTGGGCAGGCTCGCCCACTCTTTTTCTTACCCTGACGAGAGATAATCGGACAGAGGACTGCCATGAATAGCGAATTTATTGAAATACTGCGTGCGCTGGAGCGCGAGCGGGACATCCCGCTGGCTGTGCTATGGGAGGCGCTGGAAACCGCGTTGACCAACGCCTACAAGAAGCACTGCGGGGCTGTCGGTGATGTGCGTCTTCGCCTCGATTCCAGCAAGGCAGGGGTTCGCTTGTTCTGCGAACGTACCGTGGTGGAGGAAGTAGAAAACCCGCATACTCAGATCTCTCTGGGAGAGGCTCGCAAGATTAAACCGGAAGCGGAGATCGGCGATACTGTCTCTGTGCCAGTAGACCTGGACGACTTCGGGCGCATCGCCGCGCAGACCGCCAAGCAAGTGATTGTGCAACGCATCCGCGAAGCGGAGCGGGAACAGATATATCAGGAGTTTCACGAACGCGAAGGCGAGATACTCTCCGGCTTTGTACAGCGCAGGGAAGGACCAACCGTGATAATCGATCTCGACCGGGTGGAAGCCATCCTACCGCCAGAAGAGCAGGTTCCCAACGAACCGTATCGTCCTCACGACCGCCTGCGCGTGTACTTACTGCGTGTGGAGCGCACCACCAAGTCGCCGCGTATCATTGTATCACGTAGTCATCCCAGCCTTATCCGTCGCCTGTTCGAGCTCGAGGTGCCCGAGGTGCGCGAAGGAAGTGTGGTGATCAAAGCGGTGGCGCGCGAGCCGGGGGCGCGTTCCAAAATCGCCGTGTGGGCAAAAGAGTCTAACATCGACCCGGTGGGCAGCTGCGTGGGGCTGCGCGGAACCCGGGTGCAGGCGGTGGTCAACGAGCTGTATGATGAGAAGATAGACATCATTCGCTGGTATCCCGATCCGGCGCAGTTTATCGCAGAGGCGCTGAGCCCGGCGAAAGTTTCGAGGGTGCAGCTGAACGAGAAGGAGAAAAGCGCGCTGGTCATTGTGCCAGACGACCAGCTCTCGTTGGCGATTGGCAAGTCGGGGCAGAATGTGCGATTGGCAGCGCGCCTGACTGGCTGGAAGATAGATATCCGTAGCGAATCGCAAATCGCGCAGGACGCGCTGGCAACAGGCAAAGAACAAAAGGAAGGCGCATCCTGAAGGGAAAACGGTTCTGGGGTCGACGATGCCTGCACGCAAACATACGCCGATACGCACGTGTGTGGCGTGCCGAGCCGCCTTGCCCAAGAGGGGGCTGGTGCGCATCGTACGTACTCCGGAAGGTACAGCGGTTGTTGACCCAACAGGTAAGCAGGCGGGGCGCGGGGCATACGTTTGCCGAAGTGTGTCCTGTGTACAGGCGGCGTTAAAAGGGAAAAAACTGGAGCGTTCGCTGAAAACGCCGCTGCCAGCGGACACTGTGCAGCAGCTGTTGCAGCTGGCTGCGCAGGCGGAAGAGGAGGAGGTGGCTCGCTCATGAACCGGATTCGTGTCGCAGAGTTAGCAAAAGACCTGCAAATGAGTGTTGCCGAGCTGCTCAGCACGCTCACCGACCTGGGAGTAGCAGCAAAGAGCGCCGACAGCGAGATAGACATTTCCACGGCGCAGGCAGTACGGGCGTTGTTGGATAAGGGACATCCTGAAGTTGCTCTGCCCCCTACCATGACCGTGCGCGAGCTGGCGCAGGCGCTGGGAGTGCCAACGACGCAGGTGCAACAGAAGCTGATGAAAGTGGGCGTGCTGGCAGGGTTGAACCAGCAGCTCTCCGCTGACCAGATTGAGCGAGTCGCATACGAGCTGGGTTATAGCGTGCGCTGGACGGAGGTAAAAGAGCCGGAAGTGCCCGACAGTGCACGCCCCCGTGCCGCCTCCACTGGAGGTCCCCAACCCCGTCCGCCGGTGGTAACCATTCTTGGACATGTCGACCACGGCAAGACCACCCTGCTGGACGCCATCCGCCGCACCAACGTGGCAGAAGGGGAATACGGCGGTATCACCCAGCACATCGGCGCGTATCAGGTGGAGGTGGAGCACGCTGGCGAGAGGGCGAAAATCACCTTTCTCGATACGCCCGGACACGAAGCCTTTACCGCCATGCGGGCGAGAGGCGCACAAGTAACTGACATCGCGGTGCTGGTAGTGGCCGCCGACGACGGTGTGATGCCCCAGACCGTGGAGGCACTCAACCACGCCAAAGCAGCCAACGTGCCCATCATCGTTGCCCTCAATAAGATAGATAAGCCTGAAGCGAACCCCGACCGCGTGAAGCAACAGCTGGCGGAGCTGGGTGTGGTACCGGAAGAATGGGGTGGGGATACCATCTTCGTGCCTGTGTCAGCAAAGCAGCGTATCGGGCTGGGCGACTTGCTCGAATCGATCCTGCTGGTGGCTGAGGTACAGGAGCTCAAAGCCGACCCCAGCGCCCCAGCGCAGGGTGTGGTGATCGAATCGAAGCTGGACAAAGGTAGAGGTCCCGTCGCCACCATCATTGTGCAGCAGGGAACCTTCAAGCAGGGCGATGCGGTGGTTGCAGGAGAGGCGTTTGGGCGTATCAAAGCGTTGCTGGACGACAAAGGCAACCGCGTACCCAAAGCCACGCCCGCTATGCCGGTGGAGGTCACCGGTTTGTCGGCAGTGCCTAATGCCGGGGAGAAGGTGGAAGTGGTCAAGGATGAGCGCACTGCAAGGCAAATCGCTATGGAGCGTGAACAGCGCCACCGTCAGGAAAAGCTCGCGCACCAGCGCGCCCGCGTGACCATGAAAGACCTCAGCAGGCTGATCAAGGAAGGCGAAATCAAGGAACTGCTGGTGGTGCTCAAGGCGGATGTGCATGGTTCGGTAGAGGCGGTACGCAGTTCGCTGGAGCGATTGGAACACCCCGAGGTACGCCTGCGCGTGTTGCACGCGGCGGTAGGCAACATCACTGAGTCCGACATTATGCTGGCGTCAGCGTCAAACGCGCTGGTTATCGGCTTCAACGTGCGCGTGGAACCCGAGGCGCAACGCACCGCTGAACAGGAGCGCGTGGAGGTGCGCACTTACCGCATCATTTACGAGCTGGTCGAGGACATCAAGGCGGCGATGCTGGGTATGCTTCAGCCGGTCATCGAGGAGGTCACGCTGGGTAAAGCGGAGGTACGTGCAGTATTCAATCTGCCGCGTGGCACGGTCGCGGGCTGCTACGTGACCGAGGGTAAGATTCTGCGCAACGCCGAAGCGCGCGTGTGGCGCAAGAAAGAGCTGTTGTTTACAGGAAAAATCGCTTCCCTGCGTCACCTGAAAGAGGACGTGCGTGAAATCGCGCAGGGTTACGAATGCGGTATCCTGCTTGACGGCTTCTCGGCGTTTGAGGAAGGCGACATTATCGAGTGCTTCGAGAAGCGAGAGGTATCGCGCGCAGGGCATACCATCGTTCAGCGTAGTACCGCAGCGGTCTCATAGAGCGGTAGGGATGCACATCCGCGCGTTCTGGCAGAAGGACGAGCGGATTGGAGGGCGAGGCTCCCGCCGAGCCGTCCGGTTTGACAGGATGATAACGAGTCAAGAAGCATCCTCGTCACGAAGGCAGGCAGAGGGAGAGGGGTTTACTCATCCCCCGCCATCCCGAAGTGCAACAGCAGCCAGCTGAAGTCCCACAGGCTGACTTCGCCGTCGCCGTCCAGGTCGGCATCGATATCATAGCGATCCTCGCCAGCCAAGCTGCCGAACGCCGCTACCAGCCGACCGAAGTCCAGCAAGCTCACCTCGTTATCGCCATCGATGTCGCCAGCAAGCAGCACAGCAGGCTGAGAAATCGTCCACTGTCCGAAAACTTCCGAGAGAGGTACCGTGCGCCTCAGGAAGGGAGGGGCTTCCACTGTCAGGCTGAGGGGCTCCGAGCGGATGTTAGCCGGGACAGTCACGAGGAAAAATTCGATGTTGGCATCGGGCGTTGGCAAAATGTGCAGGTTGCCCTCTTCCACCATCTCGCCCGTCCGCGTGTTGCGCAGAGTGTAGCGCAAATGCTCGGGGAGGAGCCCTAACCATCCGTTGATGATGACCCTGCCTTGCGCACCCACCTTGTCGGAGAAGCCGGGCAGGATGACAGAAGAGGGGAGAGCAACGCAACGACCGTCGCGTGAGAAGGTGAGCTCTGCAGGCGCGGCGTCGCCACGCCAGAGGGTAATCAGCTCAGGCCGCGGATCTTCCCAACGGTACAACGCGGTCTCGCGCCTGAAGGCTCTACTGCTCCGTGTCACGACGATGACCTTCGCGTCAGGAGACACACTCACCCCTGTTTCCCGGGTATCGCCGGGGGCGAAGGACAGGAGCCCTGTTTCGCGCAGCACGTTGCCCGTCGGCAAGTCATGCAGCGAAATGCGATGCGAAGAACAAGCCGGGTTCTCGCGCACGACCGCGAGCGCTTGACCACCCTGCACCACGCCGAGCCACTGGATAGAAGGGAGGGTATACAGAAGCGCACCGTCTGCAACGCGCCGCACCTTCACCACGTCTTCTACGGTCACCAGAAATGCACCATCAGGCGTGGTGTCAAAGAAGAGGACCCCCTCTGCCAGGGTGGAAACCGTCCCGTCCGCCACACGAACCAGATGCACTTTGTCAGAAGCATCCCGAATGAACAACAAAGAACCATCCTCGCTCAGGCGCAGGAAAAACGGCTCGTCGATGTTCGTGTTCGGGAACAGGGGGATACTTAGCACGGGCGTTGCCGTACCGCTCGCGGGCAGGCGGAACACCCCGATACCGTCCTGAGAGGAGTAAACCGCATAAATGCCGCCGTCACCGGAAATAGCGCTCGCGAAGGGAGGCGATTCCAGCAAGGGCAACCCCACACGCCGTATCAACGAGCCGTCTACGCTGGAGTAGAAACGAACACTCCGCTCGTCCGCAATCACGAACTCCTGCTCGCTGGGGGCGAAGCCGAGCGCCATCTCTTGTTTTGCAGCCCGCAACTCGTCCAGCACCGCCCCCGTCCGTGTATCCACAAGACGCACTCGGAACGGAAACGCCACATACAACGTCGCGCTGTCGTCCGAGAAGTCTATCGCCCACACTTCGTTATCCGCTGTGTAGGCATAGGTCTCTTGCGCCACCAGAGCGCCATCGCTTAGTCGCCACAGCCGCCACGCGCCACTCTCAGAGTGAGTTCCATACCCGCCCGCCAGATAGTTGCCGTCGGGGCTGAAGCGCAGCACACTGAACTGCGATCTGCCGATGTCCGTGAAGGTATATAGCAGTCGGGCGTCTGTCACGCGATACACGCGCACATGTTGTGGACTGGCGATGGCAAACCTGTCGCCGTTGGGCGAGACGGCAAGCAAGCCCTGCGTGTCTACCTGAAACCGTTGTGTCACCCGTCCATCGGCGGTGGAGCGCACGGTAATTTCAGTACCGTATGTGTCTTTACGTATTGCCTAGAACAGGAAGCGTCCATCAGCGGAGAGGACAACTTGACTGTAGCGGGGTAACGTGAGGCGCAGTCGTTGCTGAGGTGGTTGCAACTGCCACAGCTCAGCGGTCTCTTCCAAGAGTGACTTCTCGTAGACCAGCAACCAGCGACCATCTCGCGACGCTTGCAGTAATCCGCTCGTGGGAAGCGATTT
>JANWYZ010000152.1 GCA_025054895.1 bacterium
CACTTGTAGAGTTCGTCTCCTATCACCGATAATAGTACCATCTTCTGGGAGGAAGAGGTATGCTGGACACAGTTACTGCAGACCTCACTGCACTGTATACTCCTGCTGGCGTGGCGCGGTTTCTGCAAGCAGATGGGGATATTCTCCTTGAATCCTGCAATTTCCGAACGGCGGACAGGGGCTCATTCGTTGGCAATCTCGCATTGACAAAGCTCACGTCGCACAAACGGTGGTTATCCCTTCGATACAGGTGTGTCGAGAAGGAAACGACCGGTCGATAACTGCCCAACCTCTGTTCGATCCAGTGTGGACTGCGGGCGGACAGCAACTGGCAGCCAGTCTCCTGGCGGTTTTGCAAGAAGCGGATGGGGTAATCCTCGGGCATGATGCGGAGTTGCCCTCCATACGTGATTATACGACAGGCTTGAGCACCTCGTCAAGCCACTTTAACCACTCGCCGATCCCCTCGCCGGTTCGGCAGGAGACGCGAAGAACGGGCATCTGCGGGTTCAAACGGCGTACGTCGCAGGCGAACTGCTCTTCGTCGAAATCCAGATACGGTATCAGGTCTATCTTGTTCAGCACGGTAACCTGCGCGGTGCGGAAGAGGGCAGGGTACTTGGCGGGCTTGTCGTGTCCTTCCGCAGCGCTCGCCACCGCTACACGGTACGTTTCTCCCAGATCGAACACCACAGGGCATACCAGATTGCCCACGTTCTCGATAAAAAGGAGTTGCAAACCGTTGGGAGGCATTTCGTCCAGCGCACGCAACACCATTGTCGCTTCCAGATGACATCCCCCCTCGGTATTAATCTGCACCACAGGCACACCCAGCCTGGCGATACGCTCAGCGTCGCGGGTGGTATCAGGATCGCCTTCAATCACGCCGATGCGCACGCGGTTTCCCAGTTCACGAATAGTAGCTTCAATCAATGAGGTCTTGCCCGAGCCGGGCGCGCTGATAAGATTGAGCGCAACCACACCCGCCTCGCGCAAACGCTGGCGTACCACCTCGGCATGCTGTTCACTCGCTTCCATGAGGCGTTTGACCACTTTAATCTGCATCTGAACCCTCCCTGAGCGTAATTGCCACTATCTCCAGCTCCTCGCCAGCCGTCACTTCCGCCCCAAAAGCCCCACAAGAGGGGCACTCCCAAAAGACATCCTTCGGGTGGTACACGACGCCGCACGTTTTACACCGAACCTGCGCTGGCACTGTTTCCCACTCCAGCGAAGCCTCCTCCAGCGGCGTATCTTGCTTCAGGATGTCGAAGGCGAAGAGGAGCGCGTCGGGCACAACCTGCCTCAGCTCGCCGATACGCAGGCGTATCTGTTCTACCTTTCCCCCCCCGTTCTGGTGGACAACCTCTTGCGTGGCGCGCACGATGGCTTCCGCTATCGCGAACTCATGCATCTCCTTCGCCTTCTGTGAGTTCCTTCAGGATATAGCGTACCACATCCTCCACCGCTTTTGCGACCTCCGTCGACAGACCTTCGCCCTCGCCAAAGTATTTGCCCTCGATGCCGTAGATGACCAGTTTCGGTGGCAACCGGTTCAGCGCATGCGCCAGCGCAAGGGTTTCGTTCAAGCCTATCGCGTGTGTGGAGAAGAAGCGCATATCTGCGGGGAGAGGTTGCCGAGAAGCGTCTATGCGCACCACTCCGCCAGGCGAACACCCGGAACGCATCGCATCTGCCACAATCACCAGCTCGTAACCACGCCATATTTCCATCAGGGTCGCCAAGTCACCCGTACATTCTACGTAGTCTATCCCTTCCGACAGCAGCCGGCGAAGGCGATGCACTACCTCAACGCCAGCGCCGTCATCCTGACGATATGGGTTGCCTACACCTATGAGCAGGGTTCTCTGCTTTTCCATATCATGTCGTATTTCGAGGAGCACTGAAGGGCAACCTTTTGCTCAATGGTGAAAGCAGCCGTTTCCTGCGCCACGCAGTTTGCTTAGGGATGACCTCTGAGTTAGAGGGTAATCACCCTCGCTTCGATTTCGTCCTGCGCGAAGCGAGGAATCTCTTTGTCACAACATGTTGAGATGCTTCGCCTTTGGCTCAGCATGACATTATTGGAGGGTCGCGCTCCGTCGCGACCGTTGAACCTCGACGGCTCGGCGGGAGCCTCGCCCTCCAGCCCGCTTATCATTCCGAACCACGCGCAAGATGCGCGTGCCACTGGAGGGTCGCGCTCCGTCGCGACCGCTTAAAACCGGACGGCTCGGCGGGAGCCTCGCCCTCCAGCCCCCGTTGTCACCCTGAGCGTTAGCGAAGGGTCTCAGATGCTTCGCCTTCGGCTCAGCATGACAACAGGGGGAGGTCACGTTCCGTTGTGACCCCGCGTATGGACGCGACAGAGCGCGTCCCTCCAGTCGTTACTCACTTGGAGGGTCACGCTCCGTCGTGACCACGATGGACGCAACACGTGCATCCTTACGTGCATCACGGGCGAGACGCTCGTTCCACAATTCAGGGCGCGACGGGATGCATCCCTCCAAATGGATAATCACCTGGTATGCCCCGCTCTACCACACCGCTTCCAGCGTCCAACCCTCGATCCGCGTCAACTGGGCGCTACCCCCTTCGGCAAACAGGTACGGCTGGTACCCCCCTGTCCCCTGCGGGTAGATTCGGCTCGTGAGGCAAGTGTGCCCGTTGGCGTACACCTCCAGCACCGAACGGTCTACAAATACGTGCAAGCGCAGGATTTCACCATCCTTCAGCGAGAAGGGCGCAGAGCGGATGTCTCGTGCAACCTCTTCGTAGCGGCTGGAGCGCGTGCGGTCTATAGACAACTTCCCCTCCGCCTGTGAGAAGGCGATGGTGGTCACCTGCCCTTCATCGGCGGTATGGACTAAACGCATTCCGCACTGCTGCGCCTCCTGGGGTTGTATCTCCGCCCTCAGCTCCCAGCGGTCGCCGGTCAAGCTCTTCAGCCCCACCTCTTCACCCGATCTCAGCGTTTGCGCAGGCAGGCTCGCCCGCTCGCGGCGCAGCTGGCGTAACTCCGCCACTGGCTCGAACAGCAAGCGACCATCGGGCGACAGCGACACCTGACGCGGCAGCGACTGCACTCCCGCCCAGCCCGCCTCCACGCTCATCTTTTCGGGACGGTTTTCCCACAGCCAGCCGAACAAGATACGTCTGCCTCGCGCGTCGCGGAAGCACTGCGGCGCGTAGAAACATCCCCCCAGGTCCATCTCGCCCTGATATTCGGGGGTGAGGCGTCCGTTGCGGAACGCGCCCACAAAGTATATCACCCGTCCCAAAGGTAAGGGAGAAGTCCACAGCACCCACTTCCTGCCCAGCGGAAAGAGGTTGGGGCACTCCCACATCTCGCCCGTTTTCGCCTTCTCGCCCACCAGCGCAGGTTCCAGATACTCCCAGCGGCGCAGGTCGCGGGAGCGGTAGAGCAGGATCGCTCCGCCCACATCCCGAATACCCGAACCAACCACTGCGTACCACCACTCTCGATTGCGCCATACATACGGGTCGCGAAAGCCCGTGACCTGCAAGCCGGGCGGCGGTGAAGCTATCACAGGGTTCTCCGGCGCCTTTTGCCACGTGAGCATGTCCTTACTGGTAGCGATGCACTGCACCTCGGGATGCACCCCCGTGTAAACGGCGGTAGGCGTCCCCTCGTCGTCTACCATGCATCCCGTCCACACGCCGTCCTTGTCGTACGGTTTATCTGGGCGCAGGGCGATAGGCAGGTGCTTCCAGTGAACCAGGTCCTTGCTCACCGCGTGCCCCCACACGATGTTGCGCGGCACAGCGGATTCGGGGTTGTGCTGGTAGAACAGATGGTATTCGCCCCTGAAGTGGATGAGCCCGTTGGGGTCGTTCATCCAGCCCGCAGGAGGCAGAAAGTGGTACCCAGGACGGTGTTCCGTGTAGGGTTTGTTTTGTAGTTGAGACATAACACCTCCCTCTAAAACGAAAGCGTCCGTGATGGTACAGGATATAGGGAGGTTCCCTATTCACACCTGCGTCTCCTGTAGAGGGCGAGGCTTCTACCGAATTCGAGGGCGTACTGCGCGCGCCCCTGCGGCAATATTTCGCGTTTGGGGAAGGCGCACTGCAAAAATGTTTTCCCCCACGATAAAAATCGTGGGGGGAGATGGCTGAACTTCTGCAACACAGCACAGGTGAGAAGTTAATCCATTCGGTACGGCGGACCAGCTTCAGGTATCTCCAAGTCTTCTGGCGAGATAGTGTATCGTTCGACCAACCCGATCACCGCCTGCGCCAGTACTGCGCTGACCGTGTCGGGGTCGGCAGGCTTGGAAAGGTCGCGTAGCAAAGGAGACTCTCCGGAGACGTACCCCCGACTGATAAGAAACTGCAGGTCCTTGAACGCCCAATGCTGAGGTCTTACTGGTACGGCGATGGATACTTTGGGGGTGCGCGCTTTCAGCTCTTTCAGACTTTCCTCAACCTGTCGCATAAATCGCGCCAGGGTCACCGCCAATTCGTAGCGGGTTACAGGCTGTTCGCCGCGAAACGTGCCATCCGGGAAACCCTTCATGATGCCCTTTGCCACCACTTCTTTGACTGCCTCGGCTGCCCAGTGGTCTGGTGGCACATCCTTAAACTCGGTGTTTTGTGCAAGCGAGGGCAGCGCCAGCACTGCCAGAACCATCGAAGCGATCGCGCCAGCGTAACGAGCGATGCGGAACATTGAGAATACCTCCTCCTGTTTTTAGAACTCTGCCGAAACCACGTTGCTTTCGCGGATGGCGGCGAACTCCTCCAGGGCGCGCCCCGTGCCGATAGCCACACACGACAGCGGGTCTTCCGCCACCTGAGTGCGGATGTTGGTTACCGACTCCAGAAGCCGGTCGATACCTCGCAACAGTGCGCCGCCGCCGGTGAGCGTGATGCCCCGCTCGATAATGTCAGCCGCCAGTTCGGGAGGCGTTTCCTCCAGCACCGAGCGCACGCGCTCCACAATGGCGTTGATGGGCTCCTGGAGCGCATCGCGAATCTCCTCCGACGTGATCTGAATCGTCTTGGGCAATCCCGCGATGAGGTCGCGTCCGCGTACCTCCATCTCCAGCTCTTTCTCCAACGGGTAAGCAGAGCCAACCTTTATCTTTATTTCTTCGGCAGTTCGCTCGCCAATCATCAGGTTATATTGATTGCGGATGTAGCGGGTGATGACCTCGTCCATCTTGTTGCCGCCCACGCGCACCGAACGGCTAATCACGATGCCTTCCAGCGAGATGACCGCCACGTCGGTAGTGCCTCCACCGATGTCTACCACCATATTGCCGCCGGGCATACTGATAGGCAGCCCTGCGCCGATCGCCGCAGCCATCGGTTCTTCGATAGTATACGCCTCGCCAGCGCCCGCCTCACGCGCCGCCTGAATCACCGCTCTGCGCTCCACGCTGGTTACCCCAGAAGGCACGCACACTAACACGCGCGGCTTCAAAAAGCGTCGCTTGCCGCACACTTTCGCAATCAGGTACTCCAGCATCTTGAGGGTGGTGGTGTAGTCGGCTATCACACCGTCCGACATGGGGCGAATAGCCACAATGTGCCCCGGCGTGCGCCCAAGCATCAGCCGAGCTTCCTCACCGATGGCTAATACCTTTTTGTTCTTCGTGGAAATAGCAACCACCGACGGCTCGCGCAAAACAATGCCCTTACCCCGCAAGTAAACCACAATGTTTGCCGTTCCCAGGTCGATGCCCAGTTCAGGAGTCAGACGGAACACACCGACACCTCTTCCGCACCAACAGCAACAGGTTCGTCGCTCAGCCGCGAGATATGTGCCCCCAGCGACTGCAGCTTCGCCACCAGGTGTTCGTAACCGCGGTCGATATGGTGTATCTCCTCGACGGTGGTCTCGCCTTCCGCGCCGAGACCAGCTATCACCAGCGCTGCGCCTGCGCGAAGGTCGGTCGCTTCAACGACGGCGCCGTACAGCCGCTGCACGCCTCGCACCACTGCGGTGCGATTCTCTTGCTCGATGTCCGCACCCATCTTACGCAACTCCTGCACGTAGCGGAAGCGGCGTTCGTACACCGTTTCAGTGACAATAGACATCCCCTCCGCAACACAGAGCAAGGCAGTCATTGGTTGCTGCATATCGGTAGGAAACCCCGGGTGAGGCATGGTTTTAATGTTAACCGCCTTCGGACGTCCTCGCAGCTGCACGCGCACGCCTGTCTCGTCCGCCTCTACCTGTACGCCCGCCTCCTGCAGCTTCAACAGTACGGGTGTCAGGTGGTCAGCATTGGCGTTCACAATGCGCACCGCTCCTCGTGTCATTGCGGCAGCGATGGCGTAGGTTCCCGCTTCCAGGCGATCGGGGATGATAGTGTATTCACCGCCTCGCAAGCGAGACACACCCTCGATGGTAATGCGTCGCGTGCCGTGTCCCTCAATGTGCGCACCCAGTGCAATAAGAAAGTTCGCCAGGTCTACCACCTCGGGTTCTTCCGCCGCGTTCTCGATTATTGTGGTACCCTCTGCCAGCGCCGCAGCGGCCATCAAGTGTTGTGTTGCTCCTGCGCTGGGATAGTCCAGATAGATGGTGTTGCCTCTGAGACGTGCAGCCTCGGCGGTCACAAAATCGCCGTCCATCTCCACGCGCGCTCCCAGCAGACGCAGTCCCTTGATATGAAAGTCAACCGGTCGCGCGCCGATGTCGCAGCCCCCAGGCAGCGGTACCTTTGCGAAACCGAATCGAGCCACCAGCGGACCAGTAACGCTGAAGGAAGCCCGCATGCGGGTGACCAGATTATGGGGAGCCTCAAGGTGACCGATACGGCTGGCATCGATCAGCAACGAGCGGGGATGGATAAACTCCACAACAGTTCCCAGTCGGCGAAGCATCGCCATCATAGTGTAGATATCAGTAATACGGGGAAGGTTATGCAGGATAACTGGCTCGGATGCCAAAACCGCCCCTGCCATGATGGCAAGCGCGGCGTTTTTGCTTCCACTGACGCAGACCTCGCCCTGTAAAGGTACGCCCCCACTGATCGTAATGCGTTCCAAGTAAAGAGTCCCTCCTGAATATCAACAGTAGGATAGACACGATTCCCGAGATTCACCCTGAATAGTATACAGAGGACGTACTTCCAGTGTCAAGGTGTACGGAGGACGTTCGGGAAATCTCCCCGAGTAACGTCATCGCGCAAGGCAAACAGGAGTTTACCCTTCAGAACGGGTGGACGGTCACATTCCGCTACGCGCCTTGCTCCGCTTCCGGTAGGGGTCAGGATACAGCCCTATCTTCTCAAAAGGTATCTGGATGGTGCCGATGCGAGGTGGGGGAGCCCCCTTACGGAAGCGCACCCCTTGTGGGGTCACAACCAGCCCAACGTCCTCGTTAATCAGGTTGTCTCGAATGGTCACAATCTGCTCGTTCAGGCTGTCATACAGGTCAATCCACCGCCCCCCAATGCAGATGTTGCGCAC
>JANWYZ010000153.1 GCA_025054895.1 bacterium
GAGCAGGGCGAGCCAACAGGCGTGTTGCTGGAAAGTGCAGTAGACCTGGTGACCAGGCACCAGCCACCGCTTTCTCACGCACAGCGGGTTAAGGCAGTGCACCTGGCGGCGCAAGCGATGGCGGAAAAGGGCATTACCGCCGCGGCAGATGCCAGCACCGGCTGGGGCGATCTGCAAGGAGAAATAGCCGCGTACACGCAGGCGGTGAACGAAGGTGCTCCCCTGCGCATTACGCTGATGATACTGGTAGATGCGTTGCAAGGGGACGGCGCGTGGATGCATCCACAAGACGTACGCACCGGGTGCGACGGCGTACGCGTTGGCATTGCCAAAGTGTTTTCCGACGGCGCGTTAACCACCCGTACCGCCGCGCTGAAGGAGCCGTTCGTGGACACTGGTACAACGGGTATGCTTTTACACAGTGAGGCGGAGCTGAGAGAGTACGTCGTCGGCGCACACTGTGCGGGATGGCAAATCGCCGCGCATGCCATTGGCGACCGCGCGATAGAAACGATGCTGAACCTGTACGCAGAGGCACAGTACGTACACCCTCGCGCCGACGCACGCCACCGCATTGAGCACTGCATGTTGCTCGACGATGCGCTCATCGCTCGCCTGCGCGAGATGGGCGTGGTGGCGGTCTTGCAACCCGAGTTCGTGGCGCGTTTGGGCGACGCCTACCGCTACGGTCTGGGCGAGCAGCGAGCGCACAGGCTGAACCGGACAGCATCCCTGCTGAGGGCGCGTGTGCCTGTGGCGTTCAGCTCCGATTGTCCGGTGGTGCCGGGCGCGCCGCTGGATGGCATTCGTGCCGCGATGGAGCGCAAGACGCCACTGGGCGTGGTATTAGGTGAAAACGAGCGCGTGGACGCATTAACCGCTGTACGCCTGTACACCAGAGGTTCCGCGTACGCGGTGCATGATGAGCGACATACTGGTTCACTGACCGCAGGCAAACGCGCCGATTTCGTCATGCTGAGTCGCGACCCGGCGTCGGTGGAAGGATGGGAGGAGATGCATGTAGTGGCTACCGTTTTCGGTGGCAGAGCGGTTGCAGGGAGGTTCGAATGAAGGCGTTGCTGGCTTTGGAAGACGGAGTGACTTTCGAGGGCGAAGCGATAGGCGCACCCGGCACGGTGGTGGGTGAGGTGGTATTCAATACTGGGATGACTGGCTATCAGGAGATACTCACCGACCCCTCCTACGCGGGGCAGATTGTAACGCTCACTTATCCACTCATCGGCAACTATGGGATTAACGTGGATGACGATGAGTCGCGCCAGATTCAGGTTTCTGCGCTGGTGGTGAGGCAGGCGTGCGAGCACCCCAGCAACTGGCGCGCCCGCTGGTCTCTACGCGAGCACCTGCAGGCAAAACGTGTGCCCGGCATTCACGGTATCGACACCCGTGCACTTACCCGTCGGCTACGCGCTGCGGGGGTTATGATGGGTATCCTCACCACAGAGCTCACGCGCGAGGAGGCTCTGCGCCAGCTACAGGCGTCGCCACGCTACGACCAGTTCAACTATGTGCGTATGGTTACTACACCAGAACCGTACGTCTGGGACGTGGAGGGAATGAAGCCTGCCGACGCGCCTATGTTGCCTGGCACGCGCTATCGCATCACGTTGATAGATTGCGGCTTGAAGTACAATATCTTGAGGAGGTTTGCTGCGCTGGGCAGCCGGGTAACGGTATTGCCCTGCACTGCTACGGCAGAGGATATTCTGGCGACGCGCCCCGACGGGGTAGCCCTCTCGCCTGGTCCTGGCGACCCCGCCTTGCTGGGAGATATCGTGCAACAGGTGCGTCGACTGGTAGGTAACGTGCCTATCTTTGGCATCTGTCTGGGCAACCAGCTGGTAGGGGCGGCGTTCGGCGCGAAGACCTTCAAGCTGAAGTTCGGACACCGGGGGTGTAATCACCCCGTCAAGGATTTGCGCTCGGGGCAGGTCACCATCACATCGCAGAATCACGGCTACGCGGTGGACCCGTCCGGGCTGGAGCCGGGCATGGAAGTGTGGCAGATTAACCTGAACGACGGCACGGTGGAAGGATTGCGGCACACGTCGCTGCCCATCTTCACCCTGCAATATCATCCAGAGGCGTCGCCCGGTCCCCGCGATAGCGACCCGTACTTCGCCGAGTTTTTGCGATTGATTGACGAGAGCAGATAGTGGCATGAAACATGCTCGCCCGCGGCGCAGGCTTCAGCCTGCAAGAGGCGCACTACAAACGGGGAATGTTCGTAGTGCAGGCTTTAGCCTGCAAGGAGGTGCATGACGAAGGTGTCATGCTGAGCGTGAGCGAAGCATCTCTGGCTGTCGCTGTCATGCTGAACGAAGTGAAGCATCTCTGGGAGATTCTTCGCTCCGCTCAGAATGGCAGGAGGCGATCAGAATGACAAACGGATTGGAGGGCGAGGCTCCCGCCGAGCCGTTGCGACGGGGGAGGGAGGCGCACTAAAGTGCGCTACTACAAGCAAAGGGCTTGTAGTGAAGCACGTCAGTGCTTCTGACTAGTGCTTTGTTAAGTTGTGATTTCACGATTTCGCGCATCCTGCCCCCGATTGAAATCGGGGGCTATGAGAAGGGGAAATCCGCCTGCGCGGATTCCGACAACCTGCGAAGGCAGGTTTGTTTCCGTCATAGCCCACCATTTCAATGGTGGGCTACCATAGAAGCAATCACAAATTCATAACTTAACAGAGCACTAGTGCGACGAGAGAGGAGCGCACTGAAGTGTGCTCCTACAAGCAAGGGGGTTCGTAGTCAAGCACGTCAGTGCTTCTCACGGGGGATGAAGCACCTGCTGAGCAATTGAGAGGAAGATGCGTCAACGTGCCGTAATCATCTCACTCATCGTGGTTGCCGTTGCACTGGCAGTGTGGGCGCGGGTGGTGTCGCTGGACGCCGACCCCGATTTCCGCCTGTGCTGGAGCAGTGGCTTGCTCACCGACGAGGGCTTCTACACGCACAACGCCCGCAACGCGGTGCTGCTTGGGCACGCGCGCACCAACGAGTTCAACAACATGGTGCTCAGTCCGCTGGTGCACGCGGTGCAGGCGGCGGTGTTCCGCGTCTTCGGGGTAGGCTACCCACAGGCGAGGGCGATTTCGGTGGTATGCAGCCTGCTGACGCTGGTGGTATTGTTTGCAGCGTTACGGCGCGCCTTTGGCGAACGGGTAGCGTGGATTGGCACGCTCGTTCTGGCATGGGAACACGCCTACCTGATGTACAACCGCATGGCGCTGCTTGAGACGCCTGCCACTCTCTTTCTAGCTCTGGCGTTTTATGCATGGGTGCGCCGCAGCGAGGGACTGGCGTGGTCTGCGCTGGTGGGCGTGATGACGATAATCGCTTGCAGTATCAAGTCGCTGTGCGCCTTCTTCATCCCCGCCCCCTTGCTGGCGAGCTGGTGGAGTGGGCGAACGCATGGGCGTAACACGCGCTGGGAAATCGCAGCCACTGCAGGGGGAATGCTGGTTGCTGGGTTGCTGTATGCAGGAGTATGGTTGCTACCGCACTGGCGCGAGTATCGGCACATGAGCGACTTCTACCTGACCTACCAGATATTACCGCGCAACCTGTTAGAGGCTTATGCGGATGTGCGTCGTGCGCTGTTGAACTATGAATATGGGCTGATGGGCTACCTGTTCGCGCATCTACCTGTAACGTTCATCCTCGCCTTGATTACCACTTTGCTGGCGCTTTTTCGCAGCGAGGAGCGGCGCAAGGGCAACGGTGCGGTAGAGTTGCTGCTGGTATGGATGTGGCTGGGCATCGCCTTGCTCGCCTTTATCCGATACGCGCCCAGTCGATACTACGTGCCTGTCTACCCCGCGATTGCTGCGCTGGCGGCATTAGGGATTGTACGTTTACCAGACATCACGCGCATGGTATGGCGTCCCCGCGAGTGGTGGGCGCACCTGTTGCGTACGCTGATGTTGGGGTACGTGCTGTACTTCGCTCTGGTGTTTGCCTTCCGCGCGCCTTTCTCGTGGGATATGGTGCGCCTCGCTCTCCCGCTATCTTTTTCTGTGGCAGCGGCGATACAATGGATGTTGCACCGTATGCTGTTGTCAGGTAACTTCTCGCTGGTCTGGTCTCCTGCGGTAGCATTGCTGGCTGTCGCCTTGTGGAACATCTATTATTTCGCGGGATGGTACGGCAACCGCCAGTACACGCTGAAGCAGATTGCCGAGAGGTTGGGGAACATTCTGCCTCGTGGAGCGGTGGTGGCGGGGAACTGTGCGCCGGGCGTTTGCCTGGACGCGCCGGTTTCTACTATGCTGGTGATACCACGACTGGCAAACTATCCGGAACCCATCGAGCGGTATGGCGTAACGCATGTGGTGGTGCTGGACGGTACTCAAGGGGAATGGTGGTGGCGTAAAGACTATCCCGACCTGTTGCGTCGACGCAACAGAGTCATGCGGGAGTGGGTGGGCCCTTACGCCATCTCAGTGTATCGCGTACCGGGTTGGCTCAGGGAAGCGTACCGATGGAGATTGAACTCGCACCACCTGCCCCGCGTGCAGGACAGCGCACGGGCGAATCGCAAGGGGAAGGGAGGCTCCTGATGCCGTTTACGACGTTATGTCGGGGGGGTATATGGCGTAAAGAGTGCGCTCAATGGTGGATGCGCCCCGACGAGGCGGACAGGGGGGAAGCGGAGCGATGGTATCTACCCCATTCTTCAGAGGCGCAATGGCGAGCCGTACGCGTGCCGCACTGTTGGGAGCGGCAGGGGCTGTCCAAGCGATTCGAAGGACCTGTATGGTACGTAACCGAGATAGAAGTACCTCCCGACTGGCAGCGAGGCAGAATCTGGCTGTTGCTGGAGGGCGTGAGCTACGAGGCGCAGGTGTGGGTGAACGGGAAACAGATGGGCACCCACGTCGGGATATGGGACCGGTTCGCCTGCGACATCACCCCTTGCTTAGAAGGCAAGAGGGCGTTCATCGCCCTGCGGGTGGTAAAACCGGGCGGTAAAACCTACCCCGTACCTCATACGCTGGCGGGGTTCCTGCCGTACGTGTGGGGTACGTTCGGCGGAATCTGGCAATCGGCCTGGCTGGTACGTACGCCGGAAGCGTGGATGGAAGACCTCTACCCCAAAACGGTGGGCAAGGGACATATAGAGGTGGAGGTCTCGTGCGGAGGTCAGCTTCCTGCTCAACTGCGTTTAGCCCTTTACCGACCGGAGGGCGAAGCAGTAGATAGCCAGGAGGTGCGGTGCGACGAGCGAGGGTATGTACGAGTGATACTCAGCGACCCGGACCCGCAGTGGTGGTCGCCTCGTTCGCCAAACCTGTACCGGCTGGATGTGGAGGTTATCGATTCGCATGGAGACGCCTGCCGCGTCTCTCGGCATGTCGGGATGCGCATCGTGCAGGCGAGGGGTGACACTATCCTGCTCAACGGCGAGCCGGTTTATCCGCGCGGCATACTGCACTGGGGATGGTATCCACAACATCTTGCACCCAACCCTGCCGAAGAGGAGGTGCGTGCGGAGCTGCAGGGTCTGCGCGAGATGGGTTACAACATGGTGAAGTTTTGCCTGTGGGTGCCGCCTCAGCACTATCTGCAGATGTGTGACCGGATGGGTATGTTAGCGTGGGTGGAGCTGCCGATGTGGCTGCCAGAGGTGACGCCGGCGTTTCAGCGTCAGACAGTGGAAGAGTACACGCGCATTGTGATGCAGTTGCGAGCACACCCCAGCATTATCGCCTGGACGCTGGGCTGTGAGCTCTCGGAAAGCGCGAATGCGCCTTTTCTGGAGAAACTCTACTGGCTGGTGAAACGGCTGACCGATAGTCCTCTGGTGCGCGATAACAGCGGAGGCGGAGAGGCTTATCACGGCTTACTGCGGGAGTACGCCGATTTTTACGACAACCACTTTTACTGCGACCTGCCGTTCCTCCGACCACTGTTTGACTACTTTGCCCCACGCGGGCGCGAGGCAATGCCCTGGCTGTTGGGTGAGTACTGCGACGCAGATACCTTCCGTGACGTTCCTGCTCTGCTCGATGCGCACGGTGGGGAGCCGCCATGGTGGGCGCAAGAGGATGAGGATGTGAACCCCCAGGGGCTACGCCCCACCGTGTACGCGGTAGAACAGCTAAAGCGGTTCCAGCAGCAAGACCTAGAAGCGTATCGTAGTGAGTTGAAAGATTCCTCGCTCCGGCAAGGGCTGTTTCATCGCAAGGTGACGCTTGAAAAAACGCGGCTGTATCGTGAGATCGGCGGCTACGTGGTTACCAGCATCAGCGACACGCCTATTGCCACATCGGGAATGTGGGACGATTTGGGAAAGCTCAAGTGGGAACCGGAAGAGTTCCGTCACTTCAACGGGGACAGTGTGTTGCTGTTGCAGTTCCATCGTCGGCGCGAATGGGTTCACGGCGGCGATCGCCCCGCTTACGTCGACTGGTGGAACTTTCGCAGTGGAGAACATGTTGTTGCCCAGGTTGCCCTGTCTCACTACGGCTCTGGCGATTGCAAGGGCACGTTACAGTGGTGGTTGTGCAATGAGGGAAGGCAAACTCTTTCGCAGGGTGCGCACCGTCTCGCCTCGCCGGTAAAGCCGGGCACGCTCGCGCCGATAGCCGCGCTGGAGCTGCAATTGCCTGAAGTGGAGCAGATGCAGTCGCTTACCCTGCATTGCGTCCTGGATACACCTGAGGGACGAATAGAAAACCACTGGCAGCTGTGGTGTTATCCTCGGGTTGAGCCTGCTGCGTTGAGCCAATGGACAGTATACGACCCGCAGCACAAGCTGCACGGCGCGGAAAAGGTGGGCTGGGAGCCGAGTTACGTGAGCGTAGAGGAGATAGGGAGACAGAAACTGCTCGTCGCTACTGCCTGGCACCCGGCCCTGCTGGAGGTGCTACGGCGAGGGGGGCGGGTAGTGCTGTTTCAAGAGCAGTACGACGGGTTACCCGCCGTGGGGCTGCCCTTCTGGCGCGAAGCGACCCGATTGTTCTTGCCTCATCCGCTCTGGGGTACATTCCGGCACCATGGCTACACGGGAGCACAGTTCCTGGGGCTGACCTGCGATTGCGCTCTTGTCGCGGAGAAGCTGCCAGAGGTTTTGGGCGAGGATGTTGTGGTGCAACCTGTGCTTCGCCGTGTGGACATGCGCTCGCTGGAGATGCACGATTATCTGGTGGACATCACAACAGGAGAAGGCAGGATGCTGGCTACGACCCTGCGCCTTACAGGCGGTTTAGGCAGCGCGCCCTCCGGCGTCGCATATAACGTAGCGGGGTTGTGGCTGCTGTATTGTATGATACAGCTGCTGGAGGCGGGAACGCCCCCTCTTTGACAAATGGGATCGCTTGTATCTGTGAAGGCGAGGCTTCGGTGCTCCTGTTGTCATGCTGAG